>NZ_JBIATN010000016.1:0-210572 GCF_042891825.1 Streptomyces sp. NPDC001852 | reverse complement strand
GAGACCTCCGGCGTCTGCCACTTCGCGTACGACGACGAGGAGACCTGCATCCACGAGGTGCGCTACCTCCTCTCGCTCCTCCCGCAGAACAACCGCGAGAACCCGCCCCGGGTGGACTCCTCCGACCCGGTGGACCGCCGGTCCGACGTCCTGCTCGACCTGGTCCCGGCCGACGGCAACCGGCCCTACGACATGACCCGGGTCATCGAGGAGATCGTCGACGACGGCGAGTACCTCGAGGTCCACGAGCGCTGGGCGCGCAACATCATCTGCGCCCTGGCCCGGCTGGACGGCCAGGTCGTCGGCATCATCGCCAACCAGCCGCAGGTCCTGGCGGGCGTGCTGGACATCGAGGCGAGTGAAAAAGCTGCGCGCTTTGTCCAGATGTGTGACGCTTTCAATGTCCCGATCGTCACTTTCCTGGACGTGCCGGGGTTCCTGCCCGGTGTCGACCAGGAGCACGGCGGAATCATCCGCCACGGCGCGAAGCTGCTGTACGCCTACTGCAACGCGACCGTGCCGCGGATCTCGCTGATCCTGCGCAAGGCGTACGGAGGTGCCTACATCGTCATGGACTCCCAGTCGATCGGTGCCGACCTCACCTACGCCTGGCCGACCAACGAGATCGCCGTGATGGGCGCGGAAGGCGCCGCGAACGTCATCTTCCGCCGGCAGATCGCGGGGGCGGAGGATCCCGAGGCCATGCGGCAGAAGATGGTCAAGGAGTACAAGGCCGAGCTGATGCACCCGTACTACGCGGCCGAGCGCGGCCTCGTGGACGACGTCATCGACCCCGCCGAGACCCGCGAGGTCCTGGCCAGGTCCCTGGCCATGCTGCAGTCCAAGCATGCCGACCTGCCCTCCCGCAAGCACGGCAACCCCCCGCAGTAACCCAGCGGACCCGCCGCGGCAACCCCGCGGACCTCTCTCTCACGGAGACTGACACCCATGAGCACTCCTGACATCCGCGTCGAGAAGGGCCACGCCGAGCCCGAGGAAGTCGCCGCCATCACGGCCGTCCTCCTGGCCCGCGCCGCCGCCCAGCCGACGCCTTCGGCCCGCACCCGCCGCGGCCGCGCCAAGGCCGGCTGGCGCCGCCTGGAACGCGAAGGCGGCTTCCGCGCGCCGCACAGCTGGCACTAGGCTGCGCCGCTTCGGCCGGTTCCTGAAGGTCCCCTCCGCTGTGGAGGGGACCTTCTTGGTGTGTACGCGCTTGGTGTGTACGCGCGCATACAGAGAACCCCGCGCCCCCAGGGGGCGCGGGGTTCTCACGAACGATCGGCTAGCGCAGGCGGGCCATCAACGCGTGCTCCACGAGGGTGATCAGCGTCGACTTCGCATCGGCCCGATGCCTCGCGTCGGTCGTGATGATCGGGGTGTCGGGGCCGATCTGGAGAGCCTCGCGGACCTCGTCGGGGTTGTACGGCTGGTTGCCGTCGAAGCCGTTGAGGGCGATGACGAACGGCAGGCCGCTGTTCTCGAAGTAGTCGACGGCGGGGAAGCAGTCGGCGAGGCGCCGGGTGTCCACGAGCACCACCGCGCCGATCGCACCGCGTACCAGGTCGTCCCACATGAACCAGAAGCGGTCCTGGCCCGGCGTACCGAAGAGGTAGAGGATCAGGTCCTGGTCGAGGGTGATGCGGCCGAAGTCCATGGCGACCGTGGTGGTCGTCTTGTCCCCGGTGTGGGTGAGGTCGTCGATGCCGGCCGAAGCGGACGTCATGACGGCCTCTGTGCGCAGCGGGTTGATCTCCGAGACGGCGCCGACGAACGTGGTCTTGCCCACGCCGAAGCCGCCCGCCACCACGATCTTCGCGGAGGTGGTGGAGCGGGAAGGACCGCCGCTAGAGCTTGCGAAGTCCACTGAGCACCCTTTCGAGCAGTGTCACGTCTGGCTGGCCACCGGCGTTCTCGTCGCCGCCGGGCTGATGGATGGCGACCAGGCCCGCCTCCGCCAAGTCGGCGACGAGGATCCTGGCCACGCCGAGGGGAATTGTCAGGAGCGCGGAGATTTCGGCTACCGACTTGATCTCTCGGCAGAGGTTGCAGATCCGCTGATGCTCGGGCAGCTGGCCCTGCATCTGGTGCGGAGCGGCGGTGGTGTGCACCAGCGCCTCGATGGCGAGCTGGTAGCGCGGGCGGGTCCGGCCGCCGGTCATGGCGTACGGACGCACCAGGGGGTTGTTGGACGCCGAGGCCGGCGCCGGCTCGGGGCGGCGCTGGGGCTGGACCGGCTGGATGCGCGGGGCCGGGGGCTGGTCGTACGGCGACGGGCCCGGCCCCTGCGGGGCGTACGGCTGCCGGTGGCTCGGGGCGGAGGGGAAGTTGTACCGGTTCGCCGAACCGCCGTCCTGGCCCTGGGCAGGGCCGTAGGACCAGTTGCCCGAAGACGAACCGCCTGGGGGTGTTGCCACTCTCTTCTCCTCCTCCGACTGCGCCGGGCACCCATCCGTGTGGAGCCGCGTCCCGAAACCTTACGGCCCCGGGACTGAATTACGCATCGTCCCTTAATTAGTTGAGAAGGCTTCCCTGGAGCTCCGCACGCAGATCCGGCGTCAGGACGGTGCCCGCACGGTCCACCAGGAGGGCCATCTCGTACCCGATGAGGCCGATGTCCGCTTCCGGGTGGGCCAGCACCGCGAGCGACGAGCCGTCGGAGATGGACATGATGAAGAGGAATCCCCGCTCCATCTCCACAACCGTCTGATTCACGCTGCCCCCCTCGAAGATGCGGGAGGCGCCTGCCGTCAGAGACGTCAGACCGGAGGCGACGGCCGCGAGCTGGTCGGCGCGGTCGCGGGGGAAGCCTTCGGACATCGCCAGAAGGAGTCCGTCGGCGGAGACCACCACCGTGTGGGACACCCCCGGGGTGTTGTCCACGAAGTTGGTGATCAACCAGTTCAGGTTCTGTGCCGCCTGGCTCATCGGGCTCACACTAACGCTCCTGGTTGTAGGTGCTGTCAGGACCGAAGCCCTGGCCGTTCGTTTCACTGCCTGCGTTGCGTCCGCGCTGGACGCCCCTACGCAGGTTGCTCAGCCTGCCCCGGACGTCCTCCGGGGCGCGGGAGACCTGTGGGCCCCCCTGGGGGGTGGTTTCGGCGGAACCCGAGACCAGGTTGGCCTTGGGCACCCGTCGCGGCAGGCCCGAGGCGGTGACCCCGCCTGCCTTGGGCTTCCGGAGCTGCGACGCCTGCTGCCAGCGCTCGTCGTTCTGCGAACGCCAGCCGTTGTCGCCGCCCGCCGCCGGAGTGTTGCCCGGTGCCGGAGCTTCCTGCTGCACGCGCGCCGTACCACCCGCGGTACCCGAGCCGTTGGAGCCGCTCGCGACGGATCCGCGGCGGGGCAGCCCGGCGTCGGTCAGCTCGTGGGCGGCGGGAGAGGCCGGTCCCGGACGGTCGAAGCCTACGCGGTTCCGCTCACTCGCGTCAGCGGCCTGCGAGGATTCCGTTTCCGGAGCGTAATGGGCCGGATAGCCGTTCTGGTAGCCGTCCTGCTGGGGCTGCTGCGGCCAGTCGTCCTGGTACGACGGGCTCGCGGCCGGCTCCGCGTACGCGGGGTCCGGGTAGCCGCCGTTCGCGGAGAAGGCGTCGGCCTGCGGCAGCTCGCCGTTCGGCGCGTAGAACTGCTCGTCGTACGGCTTCTCGTACGACGACGCGTGCGACGCCGCGGACGGCTCCGCGTAGGTCTCCTGGTACGGCTCCTGGTACGCGGCCTGCTGCTCCCCGTACGCGGGCTCCTCGTACCGGGGCTGCTGCTCCTGGTAGGCGGGCTGCCCACCCCGCAGCGGGTCCTCGTACCCGGCGGGCTCGACGGCCTCCTGCTGGGGCCGGCCCGGCTGCTGGCCGTGCGTCTGCGTCTCCAGGGCCGCCCGGCGCTCCTCGCGCATCAGGGAGCGGCCGACCGGGTCCAGATCACGGAGGTCGTCGGGGACGTCCGCGTACCGGCTGTCGTCGAAGCCGAGTTCGGCGGCGGTGCGCATCGGCTGCACCTGGTTGAAGTTCTCACCCTGGAACTGCTGCTCCGGGATGATCTGCGAGACGGTGAACTCATCGCGGTCCAGGGGGGCCTCGCCGCCACCGCCGTGCGTGATCGCGTCAGGCAGCATGACCAGCGAGGTGGTACCGGCCTGCTCGCCCGAGGGGCGCAGCTGGACGCGGATGCCGTGCCGGTCGGACAGCCGGCCGACCACGAACAGGCCCATGCGCTGGGAGATCGCGGCGTCCACGGTCGGCGGGTTGGCCAGCTTGTGGTTGATGTCCGCGAAGTCCTCGGCGGTCAGGCCGATGCCCTTGTCGTGGATCTCGATCATGATGCGGCCGTCGGGGAGACGGGTCGCGGTGACGCGGACCTTGGTCTGCGGAGAGGAGAACGTGGTGGCGTTCTCCAGCAGCTCGGCCAGCAGGTGCACGAGGTCGGTGACCGCGCGGCCGTGGATCTCGGCCTCCGGGACGCCGGACAGCTCGATGCGCTCGTACTGCTCCACCTCGGAGGAGGCGGCGCGCAGCACGTCGACCAGCGGGACCGGCTGGTCCCAGCGGCGGCCGGGCTCCTCGCCCGCGAGGACCAGGAGGTTCTCGCCGTTGCGGCGCATACGGGTGGCCAGGTGGTCCAGCTTGAAGAGGTTCTCCAGCTGGTCCGGGTCGGCCTCGTTGTTCTCCAGGTCGGTGATCAGGGTCAGCTGGCCCTCGATCAGCGACTGGTTGCGGCGCGAGAGGTTGGTGAAGATCGCGTTGATGTTGCCCCGCAGCAGGGCCTGCTCGGAGGCGAGCCGGACCGCCTCGCGGTGGACCTGGTCGAAGGCGCGGGCGACCTCGCCGATCTCGTCCTTGGTGGTGATCGGGATCGGGGCGACCCGGGTGTCGACCCGGCCGGGGTCGGTGCGGGAGAGCTGGTCGACCAGCATCGGCAGCCGCTGCTCGGCGATGCCGAAGGCGGCGTTGCGCAGCTGGCGCATCGAGCGGCTCATCTGGCGGGCCACGGCACCGGCCAGGATGAAGGCCAGCAGCAGGGCGACCACGACCACGGCACCGGTGATGAACGCCGAGGTCTTGGCGTCGTCGGCGATACCGGAGGCCTCGTTCACCGCCTTGTCGGCCATGTCCGACTCGATCTGGCGGTAGGCGTCGAACTTGAGGGTGTTGACCGCCCACCAGTTCTCGGGGGTGATGCCCTTGAGGGCGAGCTGCTGACGTGCGGCGGGGCTGGTGGAGTCCAGCGTGGCGAGGGCCGTGACCATGTCCTTCGGGTCGGACGGCGGTGCCACGTAGTTCGGGTCCTTGGCCTTGGCCTGCTGCGCCATCGCCACGGCCTTGGTCTGGATGTCCTTCTTCTCCGCGTCCAGCTTCGCCGCGTCCGCCTCGGTGCCACCGCCGATGTACTCCTCGACGGCGATGCCCTCCAGGTAGGCGTAGGAGGAGAGGGAGACGCGCTGGGTCGCCAGGTTGGGGGCGTCCGGTCCCGGCCTGACCAGCATGTGCATGCCGATCGACCGCTCCAGGGACAGCGCCGCCTTGGTGAGCGAGATGGCGTAGACCGTACGGCCGTAGGAGGTGATGTTGCCGGTGCCCAGGCCGAGCTCGTTGGCGAACTCCATCAGCGGGTGGGCGACCTTGACGTAGCCCTCCTCGGTCTGCACACCGGTGAACTTGGAGGTGTACGCGCCGGCGCGCAGCGTCTGCAGGAAGGGTTCGGCCTCGCGGAACAGCTTCAGCCGGCGCTCCAGGCCGGACTTGTGCGGCATGTTCTGCGCGGCCTGGTCGAAGGCGTCCGCGGCCTGGTCGGTCGCGTTGCGGGCCGCCGTGACGGTCGCCTTGTCCTTGGCGGTCTCCAGCGGGCCCTTGAGCAGCGGGGCGGTGGTGATGTCCCGCTCGTTGTACAGCGCGTCGGCGTACGACAGCGAGGCGCGTACCAGGCGGGCGGTGTTCTCGGCGTCGCGGGCCTGCTGCCAGGTGTCGATCGAGGTCTTGACCTGGAAGCCGCCCATGACGAGACCGACCGCCACGGGTATGAGCAGGATCGCGTTCAGTCTGGTCGGCACGCGCCAGTTGCGCGGGGAGAACCGGCCGCCGCTCGGCGCGGGAGCGGCCGCCGGATCCGCACCGGTCACAGGGGTGGGCGCCGCAGCGCGCGGCGGCGGGGTGAAGTTGCCCCGTGCCGACGGCTCGGGACCGTTCTTGCTTCGCCTCACTCGACCAACAACCTCTCGGCGGTCGGCACCTACGTCGTGCCGCAGTCTCTCAGAGCCCGGTTCGTCATCGACCCCTCGGTAGGTACGTCTTTGACTATTGGGCAGTTCAGGCATTCCAGCACGTGGACCAGTGCTCTTCCAAACAGCGGAAACCCCGGAGTGATGCTCTTGTAAGGCCCAGATAAAACGGTCATAAAGAGCGAGCCCCGGCAAATGGCGGGGCGATTGTGAGCACAGCGGTACGGCGCGACCGCGTCGCGTGGTGATGCCGGGGGATTCCTCTGCCGAACTGTTATGAACACCGGAGCCGACCGTGTCAAAGGCCACAGTCGGCTCCGGCTTCCTTTACGACAACTGCCGTATGTGACGACGTACTTGAGTACGCACGTGTGTGCTACTTGAGCCGTGCCATCAGGGCGTGCTCGACCAGCGTGATCAGCGCACTCTTGGCGTCCGCGCGGTGCCGGGCGTCGGTCGTGATGATCGGGGTGTCCGGTCCGATCTGCAGCGCCTCCCGCACTTCCTCGGGAGCGTAGGGCTGCTGGCCGTCGAAGCCGTTGAGGGCGACGACGAACGGCAGGCCGCTGTTCTCGAAGTAGTCGACGGCGGGGAAGCAGTCGGCGAGGCGCCGGGTGTCCACGAGCACCACCGCGCCGATCGCACCGCGTACCAGGTCGTCCCACATGAACCAGAAGCGGTCCTGGCCCGGCGTACCGAAGAGGTAGAGGATCAGGTCCTGGTCGAGGGTGATGCGGCCGAAGTCCATGGCGACCGTGGTGGTCGTCTTGTCCCCGGTGTGGGTGAGGTCGTCGATGCCGGCCGAAGCGGACGTCATGACGGCCTCCGTGCGCAGCGGGTTGATCTCCGAGACGGCGCCGACGAACGTGGTCTTGCCCACGCCGAAGCCGCCCGCCACCACGATCTTCGCGGAGGTGGTGGCCCGGCCCGCGTCAGAGCTTGCGAAGTCCACTGAGCACCCTTTCGAGCAGCGTCACGTCCGGTGCGCCGCCGTTGTTCTCGTCGCCACCCGGCTGGTGGATGGCGACCAGGCCGGCCTCGGCGAGGTCGGCGACCAGGATCCGGGCCACCCCGAGCGGCATGGCCAGCAGCGCGGAGACCTCCGCGACCGACTTGACCTCACGGCACAGGTGGCAGATGCGCTGGTGCTCCGGGAGCAGCCCCATGAGCGCTGCGGGGTCGGCCGTGGTGCTGATCAGCGCCTCGATGGCGAGCTGATAGCGCGGCCGCGTCCGGCCGCCGGTCATCGCGTACGGACGGACCAGCGGCTGGTCGCCCTCGTCCCCGTACGGTTCCGCGTACGGATCGTGATGGGCGGTGGGCGGGGTCATGAATCCTCCGGGCGGGACAGCAAGTCGGTCGGTCAAGCCGTCTGTCGGGGGCCGGTGGGGGGATTGTGGCGGCCGGACGGTGTTTTGGTGTGGTGGGTGGTGCCAGAGGCGCTCAGTGGAGCAGACTTCCTTGGAGTTCGGCGCGCAGGTCCGGGGTGAGTACCGCCCCTGCGCGGTCGACGAGCAGTGCCATCTCGTAGCCGACGAGACCGATGTCGCACTCGGGGTGGGCCAGGACCGCGAGGGACGACCCGTCCGAGACGGACATCAGGAAGAGGAACCCGCGCTCCATCTCGACGACCGTCTGCGCCACGGTGCCGCCCTCGAAGATCCGGGAGGCCCCGGCCGTGAGGGAGGTCAGCCCGGACGCGACGGCCGCCAGCTGGTCGGCGCGGTCCCGCGGGAAACCTTCGGACATCGCCAGCAGAAGGCCGTCGGCGGAGACCACCACCGTGTGCGACACCCCGGGGGTGTTGTCCACGAAGTTGGTGATCAACCAGTTCAGGTTCTGTGCCGCCTGGCTCATCGGACTCAACTAACGCTCCTGCTGGTGAGTGGGGCTCGGGAAGCTGCCGGTCTGGCCGCTGCCGGCCTGACGGCCCTGAGCGATGCCCCGACGGAGATTGGTCAGCCGTCCGCGTACGTCATCGGGCGCACGCGAGACCTGCGGACCGGCTTGGTGCTGTTGCTGCTGAGCCGTGCCCGGGACGAGGTTCGCCCGGGGCACCCGGCGCGGCAGGCCGGAGGTGGTGACGCCGCCCGACGCGGGCTGCCGGACGCGCTCGGCCTGGCGGACGAGTTCGTCGTTCGGCGAGGTGCGCCAGGAGCCGGTGGTGGAGCCGTTCCCGTTCGGGGCCGCGGGGCGCTGCGGAGCCGGGGCGGGCACCGGCTGCTGCGGCGCGGACTCCTGTTGCTGCGGACCGCCGTGGAACCAGTTGGTCTCCAGCGTGTCGTACAGCGGGGTACGGCCGTCGACCGGGCCGCTGGCCGGCGGCAGTGCCTCCGGCTCACGCTGCGCCGGACGCTGCTGCTGCGGGGCCGGGGCCTGCGGGCGCTGGGCGCCGAAGCCGTCCCGGCCGGCCGGCTGCGGGCGCTCGAACTGACCGGTGCCGGACGGGTTCTGGCGTCCGGGCAACGCGTGCCGGCCGGTGGAGCTGCCGTCGTAGCCGCCGTCGAAGCCCTGCGGAGCCGCGAACTGACCGGTGTGCTGACCGGTGTTCCGGGCAGGGTCGTCCTGCCGCGGAGCCGGCGTGCCGAAGACGTCGGAGCGGACGAACTGCCCCGAGGCCTCGCCGCCGCCGGGACGCTCGAACTGCCCGGTCTGCTGCGGGTTTTCGGGGCGCGCGAACTGCCCCGTCTGCTGCGGGTTCTCCGGACGCGCGAACTGGCCGGTGTTCTGGGGGCCGCCCAGGCCGTTCAGCTCCGGGCGCGGGAACTCGCCCGTGGCCGCCGGGCCCTGTGCGTCGAACCGGGGAACCGCCGGTATCTCGGCGGTCGAGCCCGGACCCTGCCGGTCGTCCACGCGCGGCATGCGCGCGGTGTGCCCCGGGTTCTGCTCGTCATGGCCGCGCGGGGCGTCCAGCGAGGCACGCGACGGCGGGACCTGGTTGTCGGCCCAGTCCGGGGTGCGCGACTGCTGGTCACCGCCGGGCAGCTCGGCCCGCGGGCCGTCGCGCGGCGGCAGCTGGGGCTGGCGGCCCTGGTCGGAGCCGGCACCGGGCCGCCGCGGGCCACGGCCACCGAAGCCGTCACTGCCGAAGGCGTCCTGCTGCGGGCCGCCTGGGTTCGCGGCCTGCAGGCCCTGCGGGGCGCCGGGCGCCTGACCGCCGAAGCCGCCCGTACCGGCACCCGCGGGCGCCGGCCGGCCCTGCGGGCCACCGAGACCGGGACCGCCGGGAGTACCGGGGCCGCCCTGAGGACCGCGGGCACCGGGACGGCTGCCCTGACCGGTGCCGGGCAGCGCGGCCCGCGGACCCTGGCCGGCGCCGACCTGGCCGCGCGGGGCGGGACCGGCACCGAGCAGACCGCCACCGGCCGGAGCGCCGCCGCCCGCCGCCTGGCGCCGGGCCGCGGCCGCACCGGCGGCCGCCTGCGCGGCGGCCGGGCCACCGGTCGCGGGCGCGCCCGGCTTGCCCGGAGCGGGCTTCTTGCCGCCCTGGGCCACGTCCACGGGCAGCATGACCAGCGCGGTCGTACCACCGGAGTCGGACGGACGCAACTGGATGCGGATGCCGTGCCGCTGGGACAGCCGGCCGACCACGAACAGGCCCATGCGGCGGGAGACGGAGACGTCCACGGTGGGCGGCGAGGCGAGCCGCTCGTTGATCGCCGCGAGGTCCTCGGGGGAGAGGCCGATACCGGTGTCGTGGATCTCGATCAGCACACGGCCGTCGGGCAGCGCGTGGCCGGTGACCTTGACCTTGGTCTGCGGCGAGGAGAACGAGGTGGCGTTCTCCAGCAGCTCGGCCAGCAGGTGCACGAGGTCGTTGACCACGCGGCCGGCGACCTCGGTGGTCGGCACGGAGGCCAGCTCGATGCGCTCGTACTGCTCCACCTCGGACGCGGCGGCGCGGAGCACGTCGACCAGCGGGACCGGGCGGGTCCAGCGGCGGCCGGGCTCCTCACCCGCGAGGACGAGGAGGTTCTCACCGTTACGGCGCATACGGGTGGCGAGGTGGTCGAGCTTGAACAGCGAGGACAGCTGGTCCGGGTCGGCCTCGCGGGACTCCAGTTCGGAGATCAGCGACAGCTGGCGCTGGATCAGACCCTGGGAGCGGCGCGAGAGGTTGGTGAACATCGCGTTGACGTTGCCCCGCAGCAGGGCCTGCTCGGCGGCGAGGCGGACCGCCTCGCGGTGCACGTCGTCGAAGGCCGCGGCCACCTGGCCGATCTCGTCCTTGGAGTGCACACCGACCGACTCCACGGAGGTGTCGACGTCCTGCGGGTCGGACTCCGACAGCTGCTTGACCAGCTCGGGCAGGCGGTCCTGGGCGACCTTGGTCGCGGTCTCCTGCAGGCGGCGCAGCGAGCGGATCATGGAGCGGGCCACGACGAAGGCGCCGACCAGCGACACACCGAGCACGAGGAGGATCAGCGCACCGGAGATGATGGCGTCACGCTGGGTGGCGCTCTTCAGCTCGCGGGCCTTCTGCTCCATCTCCTCGAGCAGCGTGTGCTCGATCTTCTTCATCTGCTCGATCTTGGTCGAGCTGTCGTCCACCCAGTCGCGGTACGAGCGCGCGTTCAGGCTCTGCAGGCCGTCGGGGGAGTCGAAGACGCGCTTGGCGTAGGTGTCCGCGGACTCGATCGTCGGGTTGCCCTCGTCGATCGGCTTGAGGAGTTCCTCGGCGTTGTTGTTCGCGTAGATCTTCCGGAAGATCGAGATCTCGGAGTTCTCGCTCTGGTACGCCGACTGGCCGTAGAGGCGGTCGTTCGTCGAGAGGTTGCCCTTGGTCGACGTGGTCGCGGGCAGTGCGGCGGCGATCGTGGCACGCTGCACGGAGGCGTACTCCTTGGCGGTGGAGAAGGCCGCCAGGGCGCGGGTGCGCGAGATCATCTCCGGGCTGCTGGACGCCTGGGCCATGTCCTGGGACAGGTCGATCAGCTGGGTGATGAGCCGGTGGTAGGACTCGATCGTCTGGGTCGAGTTGCCCTGCGCCGAGTAGGCGCCCTTGCGGATCTTGGCCAGCTGGTCCAGCTGGTTGAAGATGCCGACCAGGTTGTCGCGGACGCCCTGGAGCTGGCCGTCCTTGCTGGCGGCGTCGATCTCCTGGGTGGAGTTCTCGAAGTTCGCCAGGGCGCGGTCGGTCTTGTCCCGGTAGCCCTTGACCGTGTAGTCGCTCGCGTTCAGGCCGTGCGCCAGGGGACCGGCGGACTGGTCGCGCTCCTCCTGGAGCGCGGCGGCCAGCTCGGTCGCCTGCTTGGTCATGTCCGTCAGCAGCTTCATGTTGTCGAGCTGCTGGATGTCGGTGATGTTCTGGTCGATGCGCAGCGCGCCCAGCGAGGTGGCCGCGACCACGGGCAGCGCGAGCAGCGACACCAGGCGCGTGGAGATGCGCCAGTTGCGCAGGGCCATGCGCGAGCCGGGGCCGCTGGGGCCCTTGGCGGGCTTGATGGCCGGCGTGGGGGCGGGGCCGGAGGAGCCGGTCGCCGAGGAAGCCGACGAGGCGGACACGCCGGGGCGTCCGCCGCGCTCACCGCCGTCCGCCGACGGGGCCGGGCCCGGGTTCTGGGCGTGCTGGGGCGAGGAGCTGCCCTTCATGGGGCCAGTCCCGTCGTGCGACTCCGGCTCCGCCGAAGCGCTGCCATCCCTCTTGAAACGTCCCTGCACTAGCGTCGCAACCTCTGGACCAGGCGCCCCTCCGCGCGAACGGAGGGACACGGTGTCGGCGTTGTGGAGAGCGCCCTGAATACGCCCCCCGGTGGTCTGGAGTGACCGGCGCTGGTTCCCCCCTGTCTCGGCCGCCGCTGGGCGCTCCTTCGCGCCCCTTGTGCGCCGGCTCGATCCCTGCGGCGGTCCGTGGAATTCCAGCACAGTGCAGGATCTCCAACAAGGGCCGTGTGCCTAGCTGTGACCTCCGTGACGCGCTGTGAGTGCCGCGTCACCAGCCGTGGAGGCCGATCCCGGACATACCGGGCGTTTCCCTGCGAGTTGTCGCCGGGTTGCTGGCGGCCGTCCGGTGTCTGAGTCGCCATGATCAGGAGCGGAATGATGGCTTCAGGGGTCCAATGTCCGTTTCGTTGGGGACGATTGCCGGTCAGGTTTGACCGAATTGTCCGCGAGGTCGTGAGCAAACTCACACGGATCTCATAGGCAGTTGGCGCCTTCGGCAGGGAATTGGATGTTTAGCCTGACGCTTTACAACAGGGACGCGTCTGTAAGCCCGCCGACACAGAACCAGGACTCGTACAACCGTGAAGACGACGATGATGTTCCACAAGATCGCCAACCCGCGCCGCACCACCCTGGCGCATCTGAACGACGCCGGCGAACTGCAGACGCCCGAGCTGCCGGAGCAGTCCGTCGAGCTTCCCGCCCAGACGGCCAACCCCCGGCGCACGGTCCTGGAGGACGTCCCGGTCGGCGCGACGGCCTCGGCAGAGTAGCCGACGGGGCTGCCGGTGCACGGCGGCGGCCCCACCCGTATGACCGCTCTTTCCCGGCGGAAACGCACGGTCCGACCGGTTAACCTGGGGCGTCAGTACGCCGGTTCTCAGTAAGGGGCGCAAGGATCCCGTGCGCATCGCCAGGTTCTCCATCGACGGGAACGTAGCCTTCGGCGCGGTCGAGGGCGACAAGCAGGACGAGCTCGTCCTCGACATCATCAAGGGCATCCCGTTCGCGGACTACGAGCTGTCCGGTACGAGGGTGCCGCTGAGCAAGGTCAGGCTGCTCCCGCCGGTCCTGCCCAACAAGGTCGTGGCGTTCGGCCGCAACTACGGCGAGCACGCGCGCGAGCTGGGCAACGAGGTCCCGGACGTCCCCTTCGCCTTCTTCAAGCCGTCCACCTCGGTGATCGGGCCCGGCGACGACATCCAGTACCCCTCCTTCTCGGAGGAACTGCACCACGAGGCCGAGCTGGCCGTCGTCATCGGCCGCATGTGCCGCGAGGTCCCGCGTGAGCGCGTCAAGGACGTGATCTTCGGCTACACCTGTGCCAACGACGTCACCGCCCGCGACGTGCAGCGCCGCGAGAAGCAGTGGGCCCGGGCCAAGGGCTTCGACACCTCCTGCCCGCTCGGCCCCTGGGTGGAGACCGGCCTCGACCTCGACCGCGCCAACGACCTCACCATCCAGCTCACCGTCAACGGCGAACAGCGCCAGCTGGGCCGTACGAGCGAGATGATCCACCCCATCGAGGACCTGGTCGTCAACATCTCCGAGGCCATGACCCTGCTCCCCGGTGACGTCATCCTCACCGGCACCCCCGCGGGGGTCGGCCCCCTGAACGTCGGCGACGAGGTCGCCGTCTCCATCGAAGGCATCGGCACTCTCACCAACAAGGTTGTCAAGCGTGGCTAGCGCACCCGGCTCACCCGTACGCGTCCGTTTCTGTCCCTCGCCCACCGGTAACCCGCACGTGGGCCTGGTCCGCACCGCCCTGTTCAACTGGGCGTTCGCCCGGCACCACCAGGGCACCCTGGTGTTCCGGATCGAGGACACCGACGCCGCCCGCGACTCCGAGGAGTCCTACCACCAGCTGCTCGACGCGATGCGCTGGCTCGGCTTCGACTGGGACGAGGGCCCCGAGGTCGGCGGCCCGCACGCGCCGTACCGGCAGTCGCAGCGCATGGACATCTACGCGGACGTCGCCCGGAAGCTCCTGGACGCCGGCCACGCCTACCACTGCTACTGCTCCCAGGAGGAGCTGGACACCCGCCGCGAGGCCGCCCGAGCCGCCGGCCGGCCCTCCGGCTACGACGGCCACTGCCGCGACCTGACCGCCGAGCAGGTCGAGGAGTACCGGGCCCAGGGCCGCACGCCCATCGTCCGCTTCCGGATGCCGGACGAGTCGATCACCTTCACCGACCTGGTCCGCGGGGAACTGACCTTCACCCCGGAGAACGTGCCGGACTACGGCATCGTCCGCGCGAACGGCGCCCCGCTGTACACGCTGGTCAACCCGGTCGACGACGCCCTGATGGAGATCACCCACGTCCTGCGCGGCGAGGACCTGCTCTCCTCCACCCCGCGCCAGATCGCGCTGTACAAGGCCCTGACCGAGCTGGGCATCGCCAAGCAGACCCCGCAGTTCGGCCACCTCCCCTACGTCATGGGCGAGGGCAACAAGAAGCTCTCCAAGCGGGACCCGCAGTCGTCCCTGAACCTCTACCGCGAGCAGGGCTTCCTGCCCGAGGGCCTGCTCAACTACCTGTCCCTGCTGGGCTGGTCGCTCTCGGCGGACCAGGACGTCTTCACGATCGACGAGATGGTCGCCGCGTTCGACATCGCCGACGTGAACCCCAACCCGGCGCGCTTCGACCTGAAGAAGTGCGAGGCGATCAACGGCGACCACATCCGCATGCTGGACGTGAAGGAGTTCACCGAGCGCTGCCGCCCGTGGCTGAAGGCCCCGTTCGCCCCCTGGGCGCCGGAGGCGTTCGACGAGGCGAAGTGGGAGGCGATCGCCCCGCACGCCCAGACCCGCCTGAAGGTCCTGTCCGAGATCACCGACAACGTCGACTTCCTCTTCCTGGCCGAGCCGGTCGAGGACGAGGCCTCGTGGACCAAGGCGATGAAGGAGGGCAGCGACGCCCTGCTCCGCACGGCCCGCGAGAAGCTGGAGTCGGCCGACTGGACCTCGCCCGAGTCCCTGAAGGAGGCCGTCCTGGCCGCCGGTGAGGCCCACGGCCTCAAGCTCGGCAAGGCCCAGGCCCCGGTCCGCGTCGCCGTCACCGGCCGCACCGTCGGCCTGCCGCTCTTCGAGTCCCTGGAAGTCCTGGGCAAGGAGAAGGTGCTGTCCCGCATCGACACGGCACTGGCGAAGCTGAGCGCGTGACCGACCTGTGCACGAGGGGCGGCACCCGGGTTCCGGGTGCCGCCCCTCACGCATGGGTCACTGGGCGTCGGCTTCGTCGATCAGATAGGAGCTCTCGTCGAAGATCTCCAGCACCACGACGACCATGATCGCGCCGGCGACCATGTACTCCAGCATCACGCCAGGGGCCACATAGGCCTTCCGCAGATTGTCGTCCGGGCCCAGCGGCGCGGTCGAATTCTTCCGGAACGGATCGCGGGCCAGTATGCGCACGGCCTTGTCCAGCTGGGCCCGGCGTTCTGCGGGTAGTTCGTCGTACACCGCACGGGCCTCGACGGTGAACTGGATGCGGTACTCGGTCATGACACCACGCTACGGCACGGCCCGTAAACTCCCGGGCGTGATGACGGGTGGGCTGAAGAACAAGGTGGGGCGCGTCTGGGACGCGTTCTGGTCGGGTGGTGTCTCCAACCCGCTCCAGGCGATGGAGCAGATCACGTACCTGCTCTTCATCAAGCGCCTGGACGACCTTCAGATCGCCAAGGACCGGGCGGCCGGGCTCTCGGGCATCCCGGACCCGGAGCCGTTCTTCACCGAGGACCAGCAGGACCTGCGCTGGCACAACCTCCGCACCATGGAGCCGCAGGCCATGTACGACGCGGTGAGCCGGGGCGTCTTCCCGTACCTGCGGCGCATGGGGGGCGAGGACTCCACGTACGCGCACCACATGCGAAGCGCCCGTTTCGAGATCCCGGACCCGAACCTCCTGGTCAAGGTCGTCAATCTGCTGGACGACATCGCCGAGCACATGGAGGACGGCGACACCAAGGGCGACGTCTACGAGCACCTGCTCGCCAAGATCGCGACCGCCGGGCAGAACGGCCAGTTCCGCACCCCGCGCCACATCATCGACCTCATGGTGGAGATGACCCGGCCGCGGCCGGGCGACACGATCTGCGACCCGGCGTGCGGTACGGCCGGCTTCCTCGTCCAGTCGGCGGCCTACGTCAAGCGCGAGCACCGGCAGGACCTGCTGGGCGCGGCGGAACGCCGTCATTTCGACGAGGAGATGTTCCACGGTTTCGACGTCGACTCGACCATGCTCCGCATCGGGTCGATGAACATGCTTCTCCACGGGATCGCGAACCCGGACATCCGCTACCGCGACTCGCTGTCCCGGGCGGGCGCCGGGTTCGGCGACGAGGAGAAGTACTCCCTGATCCTGGCGAATCCGCCGTTCGCGGGCAGCCTGGACCACGCATCCACCGCACCCGACCTGCTCCGCACGGCCAGGACCAGGAAGACGGAGCTGCTCTTCCTCGCCCTGTTCCTCCGCCTGCTCGCACCGGGCGGCCGCGCCGCCGTCGTCGTGCCCGAGGGGGTCCTCTTCGGTGCCACGAAGGCGCACAAGGACCTGCGCAGGTTGCTGGTGGAGGAGCAGAAGCTCGACGCGGTCGTCAAGCTCCCGGCCGGCGTCTTCAAGCCGTACGCCGGAGTCTCCACCGCCATTCTCTTCTTCACCCGCACCGACACGGGCGGCACGGACGACGTCTGGTTCTACGACCTCCGGGCCGACGGCTTCTCGCTCGACGACAAGCGCACCCCGCTCCTGGCCGAGGACAAGCTCGGCGTCCGCCCGGGGGCCGGTGTGCTCACCGACCGTGAGCACGAGAAGAACAACCTGCCGGACGTTCTCGCCCGCTGGTTCCGTCGCTCCGACGCGGAGCGGGAACGCCCCCGCACCACCCCGTCCTTCACGGTGCCGAAGGCCGAGATCGTCGCCAACGGCTACGACTTCTCCTTCAGCCGCTACAAGGAGATCGTCCACGACGAGATCGAAACCCGCGAGCCGTCCGAGATCCTGGCCGATCTGAAGCGTCTCAACAAAGAGATCGAAGAAGGTGCCGCGGAACTCGAAGGGATGCTGGCGTGAGCTCCGATCACGTGGCGCTGGGTGACGTGGCGACCTTCACCAACGGTGTCGCCTTCACGTCTGCGGACTGGCACGAACACGGCTCCCGGATCATCCGCATCCAGAACCTGACGGACGCGACGAAGCCCTTCAACCGGACGACGCGGCAGGTGCCGGAGAGGTTTCACGTTCGTCCGGGGGACCTGCTGGTCTCCTGGTCGGCGACCCTCGGTGTCTTCGCATGGCAGGGGCCCGACGTCGCCCTGCTGAACCAGCACATCTTCCGGGTCCGGCCGGACAGTGCCGTGGTGGACAAGCGCTACCTCAGGCATGCGATCGGGGCCGTCCTGAGGAAGGCCGAGCGGCATCTGCACGGCGCGACCATGCGGCACGTCAACAAGTCCGACCTGCTCGCCGAGCGTTTCTACTGCCCGTCGCTGGAGGAGCAGGCCAGGGCGGCCGGCGTGCTGGACGCGGTGGACGCTCTGCGGGCCGGCCGTCAGCGGGCGCTGGAGCTGTGCGACGAGCTCACCCGGTCCGTCTTCCTCGACATGTTCGGCGATCCCGTCGGGAATCCGCGCGGATGGGAGCTGCGCAGGCTCGGTGATCTGCTGTCGGGCATCGACAGCGGCAGGAGCCCCCGCTGTCTGGACCGCCCTGCACGTCCGGGTGAGTGGGGGCTCCTGAAACTCGGTGCGGTGACTCGGGGCGTGTACGACGCGGACCAGAACAAGGCGCTGCCGGAGGGCTTCGCCGTCGACCGGCGCTGTGAAGTGCGCGCCGGGGACCTGCTCTTCTCGCGCAAGAACACCCCTGATCTGGTGGCGGCCACGGCGCTGGTGACCTCCACCCGGGCGCGCCTGCTGTTGCCGGATCTCGTCTTCCGGCTGGTGCTCGCGGAGGATTCGGGTGCGACGGCCGAGTACCTCCATGCCGCCCTGACCCATCCGGCCCTGCGGAAGCGTGTCCAGGCTCTCGCGTCGGGCAGCGCCGCTTCCATGGTGAACATTTCCAAGGGGAAACTGCTGGGGCTTTCGCTGCCCGTTCCACCCCTCGGGCTGCAGCAGCGGTTCGCCGCTCTTCTGCACCGCGTGCGCACCCAGCGCGAGGCTCAGGCGGCGCACCTCGCCAAGCTGGACGAGCTCTTCGACTCCGTCCGGCAGCGCGCCTTCGACGGCACCCTCTGGGATGCGTAGAGTGTGACATCCGTCACGATCTGTGATCGCCGTTGTCCTGACGCACCCCGCACCTCGGCGTTACCGTCGGCTCATGACCATCCGAGCCGTCGTCTGGGACGTGGACGACACCCTCTTCGACTACACCACCGCGGACCGTGAGGGCATGCGGGCGCATCTGGTGGAGGAAGGGCTGCTCGCCGGATACGGCAGTCCCGAGGAGGCGCTCGCCCGGTGGCGGGAGATCACCGATCGGCAGTGGGCGCGGTTCTCGGCCGGGGAGGTCACCTTCGAGGGGCAGCGGCGCGACCGCGTGCGGGTCTTCCTGGACGCGGACCTGACCGACGCCGAGGCCAACGCCTGGTTCCAGCGGTACATCGGGCACTACGAGGCCGCCTGGAGTCTCTTCCCCGACGTCCTGCCCGCCCTGGAAGCCCTCTCCGCCAGTCACCGGCACGCGGTGCTGTCCAACTCCAGCATCACGGTGCAGGAGCGCAAGCTGCGCACCCTCGGCCTCCTCGACCGCTTCGAGGTCGTGCTGTGCGCCGCCGAGCTGGGCGTCTCCAAGCCGGAGGCCGGCGCCTTCCTGGCCGTCTGCGAGGCGCTGCGGCTGCCTCCGCACGAGGTGGCGTACGTCGGCGACCACCCGGAGATCGACGGGCGGGGCGCAGCCGAGGCCGGGCTGCTGTCCGTGTGGATCGATCGTGGGACGGGTTCGGTGCAGGCCGCCGGGGAGGTCGTCTGCCGCCGGATCTCGACCCTCGCCGAACTCCCCGCGCTCGTCCGCGCGGATACCCGTTTTGGAGCCCCGTCCACCTTCGGGTAATGTTCTTCCTGCGCCGAGGGGAGCGGGCCGGAAGGCCGGAGCCCCGAGGAGCAAGCTAGAACGAGAACCCCGCAGGGGCTTGAGTTCCAGTGGCCTATGGTGTAATTGGCAGCACGACTGATTCTGGTTCAGTTAGTCTTGGTTCGAGTCCAGGTAGGCCAGCTCGCAGAGCTTATCTGCAAAGCCCCCGTTGTGTAGCGGCCTAGCACGCTGCCCTCTCAAGGCAGTAGCGCCGGTTCGAATCCGGTCGGGGGTACTGATCCTGATCTTGTCGGGATCGCTAGGGCCCCCGTTGTGTAGCGGCCTAGCACGCCGCCCTCTCAAGGCGGTAGCGCCGGTTCGAATCCGGTCGGGGGTACTGACTGGTCTAAACCATCATTGGTCTATGGTGTAATTGGCAGCACGACTGATTCTGGTTCAGTTAGTCTTGGTTCGAGTCCAGGTAGACCAGCTCGGACCTGCGGAAACGCAGCGTCCAGGCCCCCGTTGTGTAGCGGCCTAGCACGCCGCCCTCTCAAGGCGGTAGCGCCGGTTCGAATCCGGTCGGGGGTACGCAACAGAGAAGGCCCTCCACTTCGGTGGGGGGCCTTCGTCGTTGCCCGGCGGCTACGTGAATCCGTACCGCCGCGTGGTCTCCTCCTCCTGGGCCAGTCGGTGCAGTGCCTGCAGCACCGGCTCGTTGAGGATCGCCCCCAGGATCGCGAACTCGATCCGCTCCGCCTCCGACGGGTACGTCTCCATGTTGTCCAGGTCGAGGACGGCTGTCCGGTGCATCAACTCGGCGTAGGGCGCGAGCAGTTCGGCCCCGAAGCCGTAACCGAGCCGACGGAAGGCGGCCACGGCCACCACCAGTGAGCGGTAGGCGGGGGAGATGGTCGTGAGCTGCTTGGCGTTCTGCCAGCCGAGCCCGTCCAGAAGCGCGTCGACCTCCCGGTGCGCGGCCTGGACGTACTCGTCCTCCTCGTCCGGCTCCGGCACCTGCGGCAGCGCCCACAGCGCCGCGCCCAGGCGGATCGTCCGGGGCAGGGAGTCGTCGTCCACGTGCCCGAGCACCTCGCGCACCTTCGCCACCGGCACCCGGCCCACCTGGATCATCGCCCGCACCAGCCGCAGCCGGCGCAGATGCTCCTCGCCGTACTCGGCCGTCGTGGCGTTGAGCTGGCGGCCCGGCGGCAACAGGCCTTCGCGCAGGTAGTACTTGATCGTCGCGGTGGACACACCGCTGTGTCTGCTCAGTTCGGCGAGCCGCATCTCTTGCGCTCCTTCTTGGATACGGGCACTATCCAAGCATGGGAAGTCGGATAGCGCCGCTCACCAACGAGGGGGAAGTGGTCATGGTGACCCGTACGACCGCCGATGCGAAGGGCGAGATCGTCGTCCTGCTGATCGGCATGCGCATCAACCGCTTCTGGGCCGTCCATGTGTGGCTGCCGGTGATGCTCGCGATGTTCCGCATGCTGCGGGAGCTGGAGAAGGACCCCGCGCGGGGTCTGCGCAGCCGGGTGATGCTCACGGCGTCGCCGCGCACGTACTACGTCGTGCAGTACTGGGAGTCCAAGGAGAAGCTGTACGCCTACGCGACCGCGCCCGACGCCTTCCACCACGCGGCCTGGGCGCGGCTCAACCGCAAGGAGCGGACCGGGAAGCTGCGCGGGCAGGTCGGCATCTGGCACGAGGCGTACGTCGTGCCGGAGGGCTCGTACGAGGCGATCTACGGCGACATGCCCGCGTTCGGTCTGGCCGCCGCGCACGGGCAGATCCCGCTGGAGAGGCGGGGCCGGTATGCGAAGGACCGGTTCTCGTACCGCTCGCGGCAGGACTCGGTGGCCGAGAAGACCGGCTGACCGGGGGGACCGGGGGAGCGAGGAGGGCCTGCCGCGGCGTTGAGGCAGGCCCTCCTCGGCGTTCCCGTCGGCGGGGCTCAGCCCGATCGGCGCAGGGCCTCGGAGAGGCGGGTGGCGGCGTCGATGACCGCCTGGGCGTGCATACGGCCGGGATGGCGCGTCAGGCGCTCGATCGGGCCGGAGACGGACACCGCGGCCACCACGCGGTTGGAGGGGCCGCGCACGGGCGCGGAGACGGACGCGACGCCCGGCTCGCGCTCGCCGATGGACTGGGCCCAGCCGCGCCGCCGTACGCCCGACAGGGCCGTCGCCGTGAAACGGGCGCCCTGCAGGCCCCGGTGCAGGCGCTCGGGCTCCTCCCAGGCGAGCAGGATCTGCGCCGAGGAGCCGGCCTTCATCGTGAGCGTGGAACCGACCGGGACCGTGTCCCGGAGGCCGGACAGGCGTTCCGCCGCGGCCACACAGATCCGCATGTCACCCTGGCGTCGGTAGAGCTGCGCGCTCTCGCCGGTGACATCGCGGAGGTGGGTGAGCACGGGGCCCGCCGTCGCGAGCAGGCGGTCCTCGCCGGCCGCCGCCGCCAGTTCCGCGAGGCGCGGGCCGAGAATGAAACGGCCCTGCATGTCGCGTGCCACCATGCGGTGGTGTTCCAGGGCCACGGCCAGGCGGTGAGCCGTGGGTCGTGCCAGTCCGGTCGCGCCGACCAGACCCGCGAGGGTGGCCGGACCGGACTCCAGAGCGCTCAGGACGAGGGCCGCCTTGTCCAGAACGCCGACGCCGCTACTGTTGTCCATGAAACGATACTTGCGTCTCACTCTGTGAAACGCAAGTTCAATTTTCCGTGGAACGCGCCACTCTTGAATCACACAGCGGCCCGCAGACCAACGGGCCCGGCGGCGGACGCCCGGAATCACGACTTCATGGGGCCCGGACACGGGCAGTCGCCGCATCCTCAAGATCTCTAGTTGGGCCGGTGGACGTTTGCCGGCCGGAGGGAAAGCGATGGGTAGGACACTCGCGGAGAAGGTCTGGGACGACCACGTCGTCCGGCGCGCCGAGGGCGAGCCCGACCTCCTCTTCATCGATCTGCACCTGCTGCACGAGGTGACCAGCCCGCAGGCCTTCGACGGGCTGCGCAAGAACGGCCGCCAGGTGCGCCGTCTCGACCTCACCATCGCCACCGAGGACCACAACACCCCGACCCTCGACATCGACAAGCCGATCGCCGACCCGGTCTCCCGCGTCCAGCTGGAGACGCTGCGCAAGAACTGCGCCGAGTTCGGCGTGCGGCTGCACCCGCTGGGCGACGTCGAGCAGGGCGTCGTGCACGTCGTCGGCCCCCAGCTGGGCCTGACCCAGCCCGGCACGACCGTGGTCTGCGGCGACTCCCACACCTCCACGCACGGCGCGTTCGGCGCGCTGGCCTTCGGCATCGGCACCTCCCAGGTCGAGCACGTGCTGGCCACCCAGACGCTGCCCATGGCCCGCCCCAAGACCATGGCCATCACCGTCGAGGGCGAGCTGCCCGAGGGCGTCACCGCCAAGGACCTGATCCTGGCGATCATCGCGAAGATCGGTACGGGCGGCGGCCAGGGCTACGTCCTGGAGTACCGCGGCTCCGCCATCGAGAAGCTCTCGATGGAGGCCCGGATGACCATCTGCAACATGTCGATCGAGGCCGGCGCCCGCGCGGGCATGATCGCCCCGGACGAGACCACCTTCGCGTACCTCAAGGGCCGCCCGCACGCCCCCGAGGGCGCCGACTGGGACGCCGCCGTGGAGTACTGGAAGACGCTGCGCACCGACGACGACGCCGAGTTCGACGCCGAGGTCGTGATCAAGGCCGACGAGCTGTCGCCGTTCGTCACCTGGGGCACCAACCCCGGCCAGGGCGCGCCGCTTTCGGCGGACGTCCCCGACCCGGCTTCGTACGAAGACGCTTCGGAGCGCCTGGCCGCCGAAAAGGCCCTGGAGTACATGGGGTTGGAGGCCGGCCAGCCGCTGCGGTCCATCAAGGTGGACACCGTCTTCGTAGGCTCCTGCACCAACGGCCGCATCGAGGACCTGCGCGCCGCCGCCGAGCTCCTCAAGGGCCGCAAAGTCGCCGACGGCGTACGGATGCTGGTCGTCCCGGGCTCGGCGCGGGTGGGTCTGCAGGCCGTCTCCGAGGGCCTGGACGTGGTCTTCAAGGAGGCCGGCGCCGAATGGCGGCACGCGGGCTGCTCGATGTGCCTCGGCATGAACCCCGACCAGCTGGCCCCGGGCGAGCGCTCCGCCTCCACCTCCAACCGCAACTTCGAGGGCCGGCAGGGCAAGGGCGGTCGTACGCACCTGGTGTCGCCGCAGGTCGCGGCCGCGACCGCCGTCCTGGGCCACCTGGCCTCGCCCGCCGACCTGTCCGACACCTCTGTGCCCGCTGGAGTCTGATCAGTCATGGAAGCCTTCACCACCCACACCGGCCGGGCCGTCCCGCTGCGCCGCAGCAACGTCGACACCGACCAGATCATCCCTGCTCACTGGCTCAAGAAGGTCACGCGGGACGGCTTCGAGGACGGGCTGTTCGAGGCCTGGCGCAAGGACCCCGAGTTCGTCCTCAACCGCCCCGAGCGGCAGGGCGCGACCGTCCTGGTCGCCGGCCCCGACTTCGGCACCGGCTCCTCCCGCGAGCACGCCGTCTGGGCGCTGCAGAACTACGGCTTCAAGGCCGTGATCTCCTCCCGTTTCGCGGACATCTTCCGGGGCAACTCGCTGAAGAACGGCCTGCTCACGGTGGTCCTGGACCAGAAGATCGTGGACGCGCTGTGGGAGCTCACGGAACAGGACCCCACTGCTGAGGTCACTGTGGACCTTGAGGCTCGTGAGGTTCGCGCGGAGGGCATCACCGCCTCCTTCGAGCTGGACGAGAACTCCCGCTGGCGGCTGCTGAACGGCCTGGACGACATCTCCATCACGCTCCAGAACGAGGCCGACATCGCCGCGTACGAGGCCAAGCGGCCGTCGTACAAGCCGCGGACGCTCCAGGCCTGATCCCGACCCCGTAGCGGGTCGCGTTTCGGCCACCCCAACACCCCGCCAGTACCCCCGATCGCCACGATCGGGGGTACTGGCACGTCTGCACCCGAACGGCCCCGTGAGCTTCTGGCTTCACGCTCAACTCACCACGTTACGAGGGCTGTTGTCTGGGTACGTGAGTGCTGGGATCGCACCCTCCGCAAGTGCCTGGAAGGCCATTTGAGGCGGTAGTTGCCCCCTGCGCAGGCGACAACTCGCCCCAGATGGCACAATCTGTGCATGGGACACGACGGCCAACTCCAGCTCTATGCGGCGGTCGCGAACCAGCTCAAGGAAGCGCACTCGAGGGTGCGCGCACTGCAAGTCCCGGAGGGCGTACGGATGGCGCTGACCCGGAAGCTGCTGGTCATTACGGCCGCGGCCAAGCACGATCTCGCCGCTGCGGCAAGGCGGCTCGAGCGGTTCAACACGGACCTCGACGAGGGTCGGATCCCCGACGAGGACGACTGAACAGCCCGAGACCACCGAGTCCGTTGCGGCACAAGGGTGATTAGCCCGTTTCGTGTTTGATTTGCGGTATATATCTGCCTAACGTGCGAAAAAGCTTGAACACTTTCGTTCTGGCGATGTCTCCGAAGGGGAAGACGTGAACAAGGCGCAGCTCGTAGAAGCGATTGCCGACAAGTTGGGCGGCCGCCAGCAGGCCGCCGAGGCTGTCGATCATGTCCTGGACGCCATCGTCCGCGCGGTCGTCGCGGGCGAGCGGGTCTCGGTCACCGGCTTCGGGTCCTTCGAGAAGGTGGACCGCCCCGCCCGTTACGCCCGCAACCCTCAGACGGGCGAGCGGGTTCGGGTCAAGAAGACCTCCGTGCCGCGCTTCCGCGCCGGTCAGGGCTTCAAGGACCTGGTGAGCGGCTCGAAGAAGCTGCCGCGCGGTGGCGAGGTCTCGGTCAAGAAGGCGCCGAAGGGCAGCCTGACCGGCGGCGCCGCGGCGACGGTCAAGAAGGCCGCCGCGAAGAAGACCACCAAGGCGGCCGCGAAGAAGGTCACGGCCAAGAAGGCGGCGCCGACGAAGAAGGCGGCCGCAGCGAAGAAGACCACGGCGAAGAAGGCGCCCGCCAAGAAGACGACGGCGACCGCCAAGACCGCCGCGGCGAAGAAGACCACCGCCAAGAAGGCGACGGCCAAGAAGGCCCCGGCGAAGAAGGTCACCGCGAAGAAGGCCCCGGCCAAGAAGTCGACGGCCCGCAAGACCACCGCCAAGAAGGCCACCGCCCGCAAGGCGACGTCGTAAGGACGCCAGAGCACTGCCAGGGCACTCACGCGCCGGGCCGGACTCCCCTCGGGAGCCCGGCCCGCGGCGTGTGTAAGGGCAGTTACAGGGTTTGAAGCGTTACGAGGGTGATGCGCAGGGCGTCACCGGTTCCCTCGGTCTCGATCCGCACCCGCTGTCCGGGGCGCAGCAGTCGCAGGCCGCCCTTGTCGAACGCCGACGCGTCGAAGGGCACGGGGGTGCCGTCGTCGAGCAGTACCTGCCCACTTCGGGTGTCGGGGTCGTAGGTGTACGAGGTCGCCTGCATGACGACCAGCCTAGTGTTCGCCGTTGCGGGATGCGCCGTGGGGCCGGGGGCATCTGCGGAGTGCGGGTGCGTGGTGGGCTGGTCGCGCAGTTCCCCGCACCCCTTCGGGGCGCTTGTGGTGCGTTCAGGACCCCGGGATCAGCAACCCCGCCGAAACGGCCGCCGTGTACGGTCCGACCCCCAGGGCGAGCGCCGCCCGTAGATCCTCCGCCGTGTCCACGTCCTGCCGTACCGAATCCACCCCCGCCGACTGGAGTTCCTCCGCCCCGGACGCCCGGTGCCGGGAACGGGAATCAATGCCGAACTCCGGCTGCAATTCCCCCTTCGGCCCCGCGGCCAGCAACGTCGTGCCCAGACCCGCCGCATCCGCGAGAAACGCCCGCGAAAACTCCGCGGCCGCGCCCAGCACAACGGCCAGTTCCACGGGGCGCAACGCCGGCAGATCGGCGTTCAGGGCGGCAACGGGTGTGCGCGGGCGCATTTCCCGTACGACCGCGGCTCCGTGCGCCAGAGCGGCGTTCAGACCGCTTCCCGGCGCGTCCGGGACGATCCGCGCGCCCAGCGCGGCCAGCTCGCGCGCCGCCAGCGCATCGTCCGTGACGACCGCCACATCCGCCACGGCCGTACAGGACAGCGCCGCGGCCACCGTGTCCTGCGCGAACGCGAGCGCCAGCCCCGGGCGCACCCCGTCGCCCGCGGCGTCCGAGAGCCTGCTCTTGGCCCGCGACAGGGGCTTCAGGGGGATGACCAAGGTCCACTGCACCGGCGTACCGTTCCTCTCTCGTCGCGATCATTGTTCCCCGCGCCATCTGGCGCCGTCGGTGGTGGGGCGTACGGTGTTCTCGACAGACCGGCGGCCCGGGGCGACAATCGTGCGGCCCCCGCCGGGGTGGCAGCCCTAGAGGAAGGTGTCGGTGTGCCCCGCCGCAGAATCGGCTTCTGGTACCGCTTCGCCGCGGTGCTTTGCAAACCGCCGCTGGTGGTTCTGATCAAGCGGGACTGGCGCGGAATGGAGCACATTCCGGCCGAGGGCGGATTTATCACGGTGGTGAACCACAATTCCCACGTGGATCCCTTCGCGTACGCGCACTATCAGTACAACACCGGACGTGTTCCGCGATTCCTGGCTAAGAGCGGACTCTTCAAGAAGGGATTCGTCGGCGCCGCCATGCGCGGCACCGGGCAGATCCCCGTCTACCGCGAGTCCACGGACGCGCTCAGCGCCTTCCGGGCCGCGATCGACGCCGTGGAACGCGGCGAGTGCGTCGCCTTCTACCCCGAGGGCACCCTCACCCGCGACCCGGACGGCTGGCCCATGACCGGCAAGACCGGCGCCGCCCGCGTCGCCCTGCAGACCAAGTGCCCGGTCATCCCGATCGCCCAGTGGGGCGCCAACGAACTGCTGCCGCCGTACGCCAGGAAGCCGAACCTCTTCCCGCGCAAGACCCATCACGTGCTCGCGGGCCCGCCCGTGGACCTCTCGCGCTTCTACGACCGGGAGATGACCCCGGACCTGCTCAAGGAGGCCACCGAGGTCATCATGGCGGCCATCACCCGCCGGCTGGAGGAGATCCGCGGCGAGAAGGCGCCCGAGACGCCCTACGACCCGCGTCGCGAGCGCATCGAACAGCGGCGCCGCACCGAGGCGCAGACCGCGCAGACCGCGCAGGCCGCACAGACGTCGCAGGCGGCGCAGACCGTGCGGACCGAGGGCAAGGAACCGGAGGGGCAGGGCAAGTGAGCAAGGTGGTCAAGACGGCGGTCATGGGCACCGGCTCGTGGGGCACCGCCTTCGGCATGGTCCTCGCCGACGCGGGCTGCGACGTCACCCTGTGGGCCCGCCGTCCCGAGCTGGCCGAGGCCGTCAACTCCACCCGGACCAACCCCGACTACCTGCCCGGAGTCGAACTCCCGGAGAATCTCAGGGCGACCTCGGACCCGGCCGAGGCCCTGCGCGACGCGGACTTCACCGTCCTCGCCGTACCCTCCCAGACCCTGCGCGCCAACCTCGCCGAGTGGACCCCGCTGCTCGCCCCGGACACCGTGCTCGTCTCCCTGATGAAGGGCGTCGAACTCGGCTCCGCCATGCGGATGAGCGAGGTCATCGACGACGTCGCCAAGGTCGGCGCCGACCGCATCGCGGTCGTCACCGGGCCCAACCTGGCCCGGGAGATCGCCGCCCGCATGCCGGCCGCCGCCGTCGTCGCCTGCACCGACGTCTCCGTCGCCCAGCGCCTCCAGGCCGCCTGCCACACGCCGTACTTCCGGCCGTACACGGAAACCGACGTGGTGGGCTGCGAGCTGGGCGGTGCCGTGAAGAACGTCATTGGGCTCGCCGTCGGCATCGCGGACGGCATGGGGCTCGGCGACAACGCCAAGGGCTCGCTCATCACCCGGGGCCTCGCCGAGACCGCGCGGCTCGGTGTCGTGCTCGGCGCCGACCCGCTGACCTTCTCCGGACTCGCGGGCCTCGGCGACCTGGTGGCGACCTGCTCCTCGCCGCTGTCCCGCAACCACACCTTCGGCACCAACCTCGGCAGGGGCATGACCCTGCAGGAGACCATCGCGGTCACCAGGCAGACCGCCGAGGGCGTCAAGTCCTGCGAGTCCGTGCTGGATCTGGCCCGCAGGCACGGCGTCGACATGCCCATCACCGAGACGGTCGTCGCCATCGTCCACGAGGGCAAGTCCCCGGTGGTCGCCGTCAAGGAGCTGATGTCGCGCAGCGCGAAGCCGGAACGACGCTGAGCGAACCCCCTGAGTCGACGCTGTATCCGGGCTCTACCAACGGGTACTCTCGACGCGATATGAGCACCGAGAACCTTCCCCAGAGCCCTGAGCAGCCCTCGCGCAAGGCGCGCGTGGCCGTCGTGTTCGGCGGGCGCAGCTCCGAACACGGGATCTCCGTGGTCACCGCCGGCGCCGTCCTCAAGGCCATCGACCGGACGAAGTACGACGTCCTGCCGATCGGCATCACCCGGGACGGCCGTTGGGCGCTGACGGCCGACGAGCCGGAGCGGATGGCCATCACCGACCGCCGCACCCCCGAGGTCGCGGACCTCGCGGAGTCGTCCGAGGGCGGCGTGGTGCTCCCCGTCGACCCCGCCAACCGCGAGGTCGTCTACAGCGAGCCCGGCTCGGTGCCCAAGGCGCTCGGCGAGGTCGACGTGGTCTTCCCGGTGCTGCACGGCCCCTACGGCGAGGACGGCACCCTGCAGGGCCTCCTGGAGCTGTCCGGGGTGCCGTACGTGGGCGCGGGTGTGCTCGCCTCGGCCGTCGGCCAGGACAAGGAGTACATGAAGCGGATCTTCACCTCCTACGGGCTCAAGGTGGGCCCGTACGTGGTGATCCGGCCCCGCGAGTGGGAGCGGGACGAGTCCGGCGCCCGCAGGAAGATCGTCGACTTCGCCGGCGAGCACGGCTGGCCGCTGTTCGTGAAGCCCGCCCGCGCGGGCTCGTCCATCGGCATCACCAAGGTCGACGACCTGGCCGGCCTGGACGAGGCGATCGCCACCGCGCAGGCCCACGACCCGAAGATCCTCGTCGAGGCCGCCGTGCGGGGCCGTGAGATCGAGTGCGGCGTCCTGGAGTTCGAGGACGGCCCGCGCGCCTCCGTACCGGCCGAGATCCCGCCGCCGGACGCGCACGCGTACTACGACTTCGAGGCCAAGTACATCGACTCCACGCCCGGGATCGTCCCGGCGCCGCTCACCGAGGAGCAGACCGCCGAGGTGCAGCGGCTCGCGGTCGAGGCCTTCGAGGCGGTCTCCTGCGAGGGCCTGGTCCGCGCGGACTTCTTCCTCACCGAGGACGGCGAGTTCGTGATCAACGAGGTCAACACCCTGCCCGGCTTCACGCCGATCTCGATGTACCCGCAGATGTGGCAGGCCAGCGGCGTCAGCTACCCGGAACTGATCGAACGCCTGGTGCAGGCGGCACTGCGCCGCTCGACCGGCCTGCGCTGAGCAGCCGGCGCATCACCCGCGCATGGAGGCGATCCCCTTGGGGATCGCCTTCTTCACGGCCGGGGCGAGATCCGTGAGGATCGCCGTGCCCTCCTCCTGCGCCGACATCCCCTCGGGCAGACCGATCTGCACATACGCCACACGGCCCGCGGTGGTGAACCGCCAGGTGCCGTCGCTCTGCTTCTCCATCAGCCAGTCCACGCCGTTCACCCCGCCCGCGATGGCGTCGGGGTCACCGCCCTCGGCCACCTTGGGGTCGATCATCTTCGGCGGCCGTACGACACCGCAGCGCAGTATGATCGCCGGGTTTCCCCAGCCCGCCGTGTAGGCGGACCGGGGTTCGGGGTCGTTGCGGCTTCGCCCGTCGAGCTTCCGCGGCAGCGCCCGGTGCAGTTCCCGGCACACCGGTGCCGTCTTCGCGTCGGGGCTGGGAACCGCCACGGTGGCGCTGTCGTCTGCCGAGGAGCAGCCCGCGACCGCGATCAGCAGCGCGGGCGCGAGCAGGCCGAAGGGCCGGTGACCGAAAGAGTTCACCGGCCAAGGGTAGACGGGGGCTACAGATGCACGACCGGACAGGTCAGGGTGCGGGTGATGCCGTCCACTTGCTGGACCTTGGCGACCACCATGCGACCGAGGTCGTCGACCGTGTCGGCCTGGGCGCGCACGATGACGTCGTACGGTCCCGTCACGTCCTCGGCCTGGATCACTCCAGGGATCTTGCTGATCGTCTCGGCGACGGTCGACGCCTTGCCGACCTCCGTCTGGATCAGGATGTACGCCTGTACCACGGAACCTCCAGAGCGGCCACGAGGATCATGTGGGGAAAAGGAACGCCACGGTATCGCGTCGCCGCTCCCCGCGGGGAGACCTGCGGGAACCGGGCTTGCGCGCCAGGGTGCAGGCACGACGGAAGTTGACGGTCGCAAGACCGTTCCTACGGTCATCCGGACCGTATCGACAGTCACCTCGACCGTATCGGGGACACTGATGACGCGCGACTGGGCACGGCATGGCAGAGAAGGGGAGCAAGGGCAATGAAGGGCACTGTTGGTGAGCTCGGGGAGTTCGGGCTCATCAGGGAGCTCACCTCCCGTCTCACCACCACCCCGGCGGTCCGGATCGGCCCCGGCGACGACGCCGCGGTGGTCGCCGCGCCCGACCGCCGGGTGGTGGCGAGCACCGACATCCTGCTGGAGGGGCGGCACTTCCGCCGCGACTGGTCCACGGCCTACGACGTCGGCCGCAAGGCGGCGGCGCAGAACCTCGCCGACATCGCCGCGATGGGCGCCGTACCGACCGCCCTGCTGCTCGGCCTGGTCGTCCCGGCCGAACTCCCGGTGACCTGGCCCAGCGAACTGATGGACGGGCTGCGCGACGAGTGCCAGGTCGCGGGCGCCTCCGTGGTCGGCGGTGACGTCGTACGCGGCGACACGATCATGGTGTCGATCACCGCGCTCGGCGATCTGCGCAACCAGGAGCCCGTCACCCGGGCCGGCGCCCAGCCCGGCGACCTGGTGGCCGTCACGGGCTGGCTGGGCTGGTCAGCGGCCGGTTACGCGGTCCTCTCCCGCGGTTTCCGCTCCCCGCGCGCCTTCGTGGAGGCCCACCGCCGCCCGGAGCCGCCGTACCACGCGGGACCGGCCGCTGCCGGGCTCGGCGCGACCGCGATGTGCGACGTGAGCGACGGCCTGATCGCCGACCTCGGGCACATCGCCGAGGCCAGCAAGGTCCGTATCGACATCCGCTCGGGTGCGATCGACATCCCGACGCAGATGAACGACATCGGGCAGGCCGTCGGCGTGGATCCGCTGCAGTGGGTGCTGACCGGCGGAGAGGACCACGCGATCGTCGCGACCTTCCCGGCGGACACCAAGCTCCCGGCCCGCTGGAAGGTCATCGGCGAGGTCCTCAACCCCTCCGCGCTGCCCCAGGTGACCGTCGACGGCGCGCCCTGGACCAGCAAGGGCGGCTGGGACCACTTCGGGGACATCGAGTCATGAGCCCCCCGAGGGTGCTCACGGTGGCCGGATCCGACTCCGGGGGCGGGGCCGGGATCCAGGCCGACCTGAAGACGATGCTGGCGCTCGGCGTGCACGGGATGAGCGTGATCACGGCGGTGACCGCGCAGAACTCGCTGGGCGTGCAGGGCGCCTGGGAGCTGCCCGTGGAGGCGGTCCGGGCCCAGTACCGCAGCGTCGTGGACGACATCGGCGTCGAGGCCGTGAAGACCGGCATGCTGGCCTCGGCGGAACTGGTCGAGGCGGTCGCCGAGTTGATCTCCGGCACGGACGCGCCGGCCGTCGTGGACCCGGTGGGCGTCTCCAAGCACGGGGATCCGCTGCTGGCCGCGTCCGCGCTGGACTCCGTACGGACGAAGCTGCTCCCGGTGGCCACGGTCGCCACCCCGAACCTCGACGAGGTGGCCCAACTCACGGGGGTGCCGGTCGAGTCCGAGGACGACCTGCGACGGGCCGCGGACGCGGTGCTGGAGTTCGGGCCGCGGTGGGTGCTCATCAAGGGCGGGCACTTGGCGGGCGAGGCCGTGGACCTGCTCACGGACGGTGCCGCCGAGTACCGGCTGCGTGCACCCCGTCACGACAACCGGCACACCCACGGCACGGGCTGCACGCTGGCGTCGGCCGTCGCCTCGGGGCTGGCGAAGGGCCTGAGCGTGCCGGAGGCGGTCACGAGGGCCAAGGAGTACGTCACGGGCGCGATCGCCGCGGGGTTCTCCCTGGGGGCGGGGATCGGCCCGGTGGACCACGGCTGGCGCCTGCGGGGCTGACACCGGCGCCGGGTACGGCAGAAGGCGCGGGGTACGGCAAAAAGCCGGTCCACCCTCGGGTGGACCGGCTCAGTGCAGCGAACCAGGCAGTGGCCGCGCGCTCAGCTGTAGCGTCAGCGCGAGACCTTGCCGGCCTTGATGCACGAGGTGCAAGCGTTCACGCGCTTCGGCGTCCCGCCGACCACGGTACGCACACGCTGGATGTTCGGGTTCCAGCGGCGGGACGTACGGCGGTGCGAGTGCGAGATGTTGTTGCCGAAGCCCGGCCCCTTGCCGCAGACGTCGCAGTTGGCAGCCACGGGTCACTCCAAAGACTTCAGATGCACTTACGGTTAATCCCGGCATGCCGGGATCGAGATCCTAAGATCTGAGATCTTGAGTGGCGTTGCCAGGGGAACGGCCCGATCAGGATCGGGCAACCGGAGCAGCATACAACGGCTGCGCCCGTAGAACGAAACTACCATGGCAGCTCAGGGCACCGCTTCCGGCCCTCTTCCGGTGGACCCCGCTTCGGGGTCTACGCTGCGTCCACGTCCAGCCAGCAGGTCAGGGAGGCGCAGGTGGCGCAGGTGCCGCAGACATTCCTCGATGCTCTCGCGGTGCGCACCTGGTGCGGTCTGGCGCTCGGAGCGCTCGGGCGCGCGCGTGAGGAGATCGACGCGATCAACGTCTATCCGGTGGCCGACGGCGACACCGGAACGAATCTCTACCTCACCCTGGAATCGGCGACCACGGCCGTGGAGGCGGTGTTCGCCGGGTACGGGACGGGTGCCGGGGAGCCCTCGCTGGGGGATGCCGTGCGCGCGATGGCCCACGGGGCGCTGATCGGGGCGCGGGGCAACTCCGGGACGATCCTGGCGCAGCTGCTGCGCGGCATGGCGCAGGTGCTCGCCGAGGGCGGTGCGGCCTCGCGCGTCGACGGCGCGGCGCTGCGGCTGGCGCTGCGGCGGGCCGCCGACTCCGCCCGGCAGGCCGTCGCCCACCCCGTCGAGGGCACGGTGCTGACCGTCGCCTCGGCCGCCGCCGAGGCCGCGGAGGAGGCCGAGGGTGACTGCGGCACGGTCGCGCGGGCGGCCTACGAGGGCGCGCGGAAGGCCCTGGCGGCCACTCCGGGCCAGCTGCCGGTACTCGGCCGGGCGGGGGTGGTCGACGCGGGCGGACGGGGGCTCGTGGCGGTGCTGGCGGCGCTGGTGGAGGCGTTCACGGGGGAGGCGGTGCGGGAGGTGCCGGGGATGCGTGAGGCGCCGGTGGCTCCGGACGCGGTTTCCGGCGGGCACGCGCGCGTGGAGGGCATCGCGGATGCGGACCTCTGTACCGAGGGCGCCGAGGACGGCGGTCCCGCCTACGAGGTGATCTACCTCCTGGAGGCCGGCGACACGGCGGTCGCCCGGCTCCGGGAACGCCTCGACGCGCTCGGTGACTCCCTGGTCGTGGTCGGCGGCGACGGGCTGTGGAACGTCCATGTGCACGTCGACGACGCGGGCGCCGCCGTGGAGGCGGGCGTGGAGGCCGGGCGGCCGTACCGGATCCGGATCACCCACTTCGGGCTCGGGGACGTCCACACGGGCGGCGAGCGGCCCCCGCGCGAGCGCGCCCAGCGAGCCGTCGTCGCCGTCGTACCGGGCGAGGGCCTGGCCGGGCTGTACACCGAGGCGGGCGCCACGACCGTGCTCGCGCGCCCCGGGGAGCCGCCCGCCAGCGGGGAACTGGTGCAGGCGGTACGACGTGCCCACGCGCGCGAGGTCGTCCTGCTGCCCAACGACGCCGAACTGCGCCACACGGCCGCGGCGGCCGCCGAACAGGCCCGCGCCGAGGGCATCCGGGTGGCCCTGATCCCGACCCGCTCGGCGGTCCAGGGCATCGCCGCGCTCGCCGTGCACGAGCCGGGGCGCCGGTTCGACGAGGACGTGGTCCAGATGACCGCGGCGGCGGGCGCCACCCGGTACGCCGAGGTCGTCGTCGCCGAACGCCAGTCCTGGACGACGGCCGGCATCTGCCAGGCCGGGGACGTGCTCGGACTGATCGACGGCGACGTGGCCGTGATCGGCGAGGAGGTCACCGCCACCGCCGCGACCGTCCTGGACCGCATGCTCCAGGCCGGCGGCGAGCTGGTCACCCTCGTCGTCGGCGACGAGGCCCCCGAGACCGTCGCCGAGCATCTCCAGGCCCGCGTGCGGGAGTCCTACCTCGCCGTGGACACGGTCGTGTACCGGGGCGGCCGGCAGGGGACCCTGCTGCTCATCGGCGTGGAGTGAGGACCGGGGCAGCGCCCGGGCCTCACGGCTCCGGCTCGTCGAGCATCCGGGCGGCTTCCGCCCGCCGCGCCCGGGCGGTCTCGTCCGCGTGGCCGGCCCCTTCGTAGGCGGCGAGCACGGCACGCGCGCGTGCCGCCGCCTCCACGGCCCGGCCGAGGCCGGCCTCCAGCCGGCCGGCGGCGAGTTCGGCACCGGTACGATCGTGCAGCCGGTCCGCGCCCAGGGCGTCGAACAGCGCGGCCGCCCGCTCCATCTGGACCAGCGCCGCCTCGAACGCGGCCTGGATCGCGCCGTCTTCGACCTCCTCGTCCGCCGAGCGGGCCAGTAGATCTCCGAACTGTCGGTGCGTGTCGGCGAGTTCGGCCGTGAGCTGCTCCCGGGACACCGGGTCGGCCGCGGCCCGAAGCGCGCGCTCGCACTCCCGCACCGCCTCGGTCATCAGCTCCCGGGCGCCCTCCGCTCCGCCCTCCCCGCGCAGCGCGAGCCAGCCGCGGGCGCGCAGGGAGCGGACGAGGAAGGCCGGGTTGCCCAGCGCGCGCCACAGTTCACCCGCGCGCGTGTACGCCTCGTCCGCCTCCTCCAGCAGGCCGGCCCTGCTCAGGGACTCGGCCGCGAGGTGGGCGAGCGTGGCGTGGTCCTGCTGCTCGGGCCAGTGCCGGGCGGTCTCGGCCGCCCGCAGCCGGTGTTCGGCGGCCGCGCGGTGATCGCCCAGCTCGCTCAGGCAGTCGCCGAGCCACCACCGCGCCTGTACGACGGCCCCGTCCCCGTGCGTCCCGGCGGACAGGTCGGCCAGCGCCGACTCCAGCACCTCGGCGGCCTCGGCGTACCGTCCCTGCCCCAGCAGGAACCCGCCCAGCTGCTGCCGCGCCCAGGCACCCAGCGTGCCGCTCTCGCCCGCCTCGTCGGCCCAGTGCGCGGCCTCCAGCGCGTGCTCGGCCGCCTCGACGACCTCACCCCGGGCGCCGACGACCTCGGCGAGCTGCAGATGCAGCTGGGCCCGCCCGACCGGCTCCACGTGCGGCCCGCCGTGCTCCAGCGCGGCCCGCAGCGCCCGCTCGGCCCCGGCCGGGTCACCGGCCTGATGGGCCAGTGCGGCGACCTGCGCTTCGTACTCCACGGCGAACCACGGCAGCCCGGCGTCCACGTACGCGTCGGCCGCCCGCCGGAACAGCTCCGCGGCCCGCCCGGTGTCCCCGCGCAGCCCGGCGAGCTCGGCGAGCATGGCCCGCGCCTCCGCGGCCCGGGCGGCCAGCCGCACCTCGCCCCCGGTCCGCCCGTCGACCAGCGCCAGCACCTCACGCACGGCCTGCTCGGCCCGCACCAGAACATCCCGCACCCGCCCCGGCACAGCCCCGGGCGCAACGGCGTCCCCGGCCCCCGACCGACGCCCGGCTTTCTCCGTCGCTCCGGGGAGCGTGCTGTCAGGCAGCAGGACTTCGCGCTCCGTCTCGTCCGAGCCCACCGCAGGTGCGGGGCTGCCTCCGTCCGGTGCCTCCAGGACCGGTGCCCCCTGGTGCACGCACCGCATCAGGATGCGGGCCCGGCTCATCAGCACCGACGCCGTCTGCCGTAGGCCGGTGGACTCCTCGGCGTACAACGCCAGGGCCTCGTCGTACAGGGCGGTGGCCGTCCCCAGGGCCACGTCCACCTCGCCCGTCAGGGCGCGGACGTACGCGCCACGCGCGCGTGCCGCCAGGGCCTCGCCGGGGTCGCCCGCCTCCGCGTACAGGGCCGCTGCCCGCTCGAACAGCTCGATGCCCGCGGGGCCGCGGGACATCGCCTCGTGGTCGGCGAGCTCCGCGCGGTCGCGCGGCTCCAGTTCCGTTTCGCCCGCGGCCCGTGCGACGGCCGCCCACGCCTCCAGGGCGTGCGGCTGCAGCGTCTCCGACAGCCGCCGCGCCTCGGCGAGCAGGGCCGCCAGGCCGGGCGCGTCGGGTACCTCCGGCGGCGGGGGCGCGGCCACCGAGGCTCGCGCGGGGCGCGAGCGCACGCCCAGCGGCAGGCGCTCCAGCAGCGGCCGCCGGGCCATACGCGCGCGTGCCCGGTCGCCGACGTACGACGTGCCGTTGCGCCGGTCGAACCGCTCGGCCAGGTCCAGTGCCTCCACGCGCGCGTGGGCCGCGAGTTCGCTCGCCGTCCAGGTGCGCCCCGCCGGCCCCGGCACCCGCTGCCCGGCGAGGCCCAGCTCGGTCAGCCGGTCCATCAGCAGCGTCACCACGGCCATGAAGTCCAGCCGGCTGCGCGGATGCCCCGTGTCCGTGAAGTAGGCGGGCCGTTCGGCGAGCAGCTCCAGCGCCCGTGCCTCGTTCCCGGTCAGCGCGCAGAACTCCACATGGTCGGCGTACGCGCCGCGCATCGACTCCATCGGGCGGACGAGGCGCAGGCCCCGCAGATGGTTCGCGCGCGCCTCGTCCACGCGGCCCAGGCGCAGCAGCGGGGCCAGCGAGGAGGCCAGCACGGTGTGCGGTTCGTGCGCGCAGGCGAACTCACCCTCCAGCACCGGCCGCCACAGCTCCAGGGCCTCCGCGTCCCGGCCGCGCTCGGCCTGCCAGACGCCCTGCCCGTTCAGCTCGCACGCGTGGCAGTCGGCCATCGCGTCCCGGTCCGCGGCGAGCCACGCCGCGTACGCCCGCTCCGCGCGCGCCAGGTCCCCGATGTGCGCGGCCACGCTGAACTCGGCCCCGCGCACGGCCCGTTCGGAATGCCCGGCGAGCCGGTAGCGGTGCTCCATCTCGCCGAGCCACTTCTCGATCGAGGCGAGCGGGACGTGCGGCTGGTCCAGCATGCCCGCCGACACCCACTTGAAGACCCAGTGCAGCGAGTGCGCCTCGTACGCGTCGAAGTCCTCGGGTCGTTCGTCCCACATGCGCAGCAGTCGCGCGAACGGGACGAACATCTTGTCCTTCTCGGAGCTGTAGTTGTAGACCTTCAGCTGGTGCCCGAGCGCCTCGATGACGGCCAGCGGGATGCCGAGGCCCTCCGCCTCGGCCAGCAACTGCTCCGCGCGGGCGTTGCGGGCCGGGCCCTCCGGCTGCCCGGAGTTCTCCGCCATCGCCCGGCGCAGCGCGTCGAAGTCCGTGATCTCACCCATCAGTCGCCGTTCTCCCCGTGTGTGGCCCATTCCAGCAGGCCGATGAACGCGCGGTTCAGCAGTGCCGAGTCCGCCGGGCCGAGCGGGCGCCGCGCCATCAGCAGGGCCTGCCCGTACAGCGACTCGGTGGCGGTGCCGACCAGTTCCGGGTCCTTCAGCGAACCGATGCGCCGCACCAGCGGGTTGAGATGGTTGAGCACCAGACGCGCGCGTGGCGCGCTGCCGCGCAGCGAGCCGAGGATGCCCGCCCACAGGTCGTCGGCCCGCTCCTCGGCCGCCGCGCGGGCCTGCTCGTGGCGCGCGGCCCGGTCGTCCAGGTGCAGCGCGGGCACCGACAGCGGGTGGAAGGCCCGCAGGACGACATCGCAGCCCAGGGGGTCGAGTTTCGCCCGCGCCGCCGCCAGGAAGCCGGACAGGGCGAGCTCCTCGCCCGCGTCGACGGGGTCCAGGTGCGCGGTCACGGTGTCCGCGTCCAGCTCGGCGACCATCGTGCCCGGCCGCACCGACGGCAGCGCCTCGACCAGGTCGCCGTCGTACGTGTAGCCGCCGTTGACCACGCCGACGCCCTGCGCGGAGGCGATCGGCGCGACCTGCCGGTACTCCTCCACGGTCCGCGTGAAGTGCACCACCGGGTGCCGCTGCGCGAACTCCTCCAGGGACAGCTGCCCGTCGGTCGTCTCGAACGGCAGCCAGGGCAGCATCGTGCGCAGCATGTCGCGATCGTGCCGGGCGAGGGACTTCACTCCCAGGTGGTGCACGGCGAGGAAGGCCGTCAACCGCTCCGGATCACCGGCGGCGAGCCCGGTGAGCCAGGACCGGATCCTTTCGCCGAGCGCCTCCCGTACGGCGGCCAGCGTCTCGTCCTCGTACAGCGCCTCGCGCGAGGCCGTGGGCCGCAGACTGTCGGTGTCCAGCACGCAGCGCACGAAGAACGCCCAGTCGGGCAGCAGCTGTTCGGCCCGCTCGGTCAGCAGCATGCCCTTCAGATGCACCCGGTGGGTCGCCCGCTGGGCCGGGCTCACGGCCGCCGGCAGCACGTACGCCACCCCGCGGATCCCGGCCAGCGGCACCTCAAGGTCGATCGAGTCCAGCGGCGCGAACCCGAACAGCCGGCGGCAGTGGCGGGCCAGTGCCGCCCTTCTGCTCGACGGGCTCGGATACGGCCGGTCCCAGGGCGCGGGCAGATCGGTGACCGGCTCCTCGCCCACCCGGACGTCGTACGGCAGCAGGGCACCGAAGTCGCGGGCCAGGGTCAGGACGCGCTCGGGCGCCAGCCACTCGGCCGCCCCGGGCCGCGCGGTCAGGTGGACGGTCGTACCGGGGCCGGGCCGCGCGGCGTCCGGCAGGGTCCGCACGGTGTACGAGCCGTCGTCGCACGCCGTCCACTCCACCGGTGGTGCGCCGGGCGTACGGGCGCTGCGGCTGACCACCCGGATCCGCTCGGCGACCACGAAGCAGGCCAGCAGGCCGATGCCGAACTGGCCGAGGAAGTCCGTGCGGGCCTCCTGCAGGCCCTCGGCCCGCTTGGAGCTGCGCCCGATGGTGGCCAGCAGCTCGTGCACGTCCGCTTCGGTGAGACCGATGCCGCTGTCCTCCACGCGCAGGCCGCCGCCGTCGGCGTACAGCCGCACGCGGGCCGGGGCGTCGGGCTCCGCACGCCGCCGTGCCGTGATGGCGTCGACGGCGTTCTGCAGCAGCTCGCGCAGATAGACCTTGGGGCTCGAGTAGAGGTGATGGGAGAGCAGGTCCACCAGACCGCGCAGGTCGACCTGGAACATGTGAGGTTGGTGAGGTGATGGGGATGCCTGGGATGACTGTGGGGTCTGAGAGTCCATCGTCACTGCGCCGGAGGGGGAGGCATGCGGCGCGGGGTCGGGCGGTCCCGGCGGGGCGGTGACCGCGGGGGACGGCCGGAGCGCGCCATCCTAGGGCCGAACAGCCCGGCTGACCAGGGTTTTCCCGGCATTGTCGGTGGCGTGGTGTGCAATGGATCTCGTGCCCGCACTTCAAGAACCACTGAAGCAGCCCCTGAAGTCGGTGCTCGGCCCCGCCACCGCGAAGGTGATGGCCGAGCACCTCGGCCTGCACACCGTCGGCGACCTCCTCCACCACTACCCGCGCAGATACGAGGAGCGCGGCCAGCTCACCCAGCTCGCCGACCTCCCCATGGACGAGCACGTCACGGTGGTCGCCCAGGTCGCCGACGCGCGCCTGCACACCTTCGCCTCCGCCAAGGCCCCGCGCGGCAAGGGCCAGCGCCTGGAGGTTACGATCACCGACGGCAGCGGCCGGCTCCAGCTGGTCTTCTTCGGCAACGGCGTGCACAAGCCCCACAAGGAGCTGCTGCCGGGCACCCGCGCGATGTTCGCCGGCAAGGTCTCGGTCTTCAACCGTCGCCTCCAACTGGCCCATCCTGCCTATGAGTTGCTGCGAGGCGACAGTGAGGAAACGGTGGAGAGCTGGGCCGGCGCGCTGATCCCCATCTACCCGGCCACCGCCAAACTGGAGTCCTGGAAGATCGGCAAGGCGGTCCAGACGGTGCTGCCCACCGCCCAGGAGGCCCGCGACCCGCTGCCGCCGTCCCTGTGCGAGGGACGTGGCCTGGTCCCGCTCCCGGAGGCCCTGCTCAAGATCCACCGCCCGCACACCAAGGCCGACATCGCCGACGCCCGCGCCCGCCTGAAGTGGGACGAGGCCTTCGTCCTCCAGGTCGCCCTGGCCCGCCGCCGGCACGCGGACACCCAACTTCCCGCCGTCCCCCGCAAACCCAAGCCCGACGGCCTCCTCGCGGCCTTCGACGACCGCCTGCCTTTCACCCTCACCGAGGGCCAGCAGAAGGTCTCCAAGGAGATCTTCGACGACCTCGCCACGGAACACCCGATGCACCGCCTGCTCCAGGGAGAGGTCGGCTCGGGCAAGGCCCAGCCGCTGGACTCGCTCGTCCTCACCCCTGTTGGTTTCCGTCGCATGGGCGACTTGAAGACAGGGGACGAGGTCATCGTGCCGGACGGGGAGGTCGCCCTGATCGACGGCCTCTTCCCGCAAGGAGAACGCGACGTCTGGCGTCTGATCCTTTCGGACGGAAGCTCTGTGGAGTGCGACGACGAACATCTCTGGATCGTCGGCACGAGCTGCGGGTGGCATCGGGGGCAGCCGCCCAAGGTCATGACCACTCGGGAGATCCGCCTGGACACATTGAAGGCCAACGGATCCTCGAAGTGGTACATCCCGGCCGCAGCCCCCGTCGACCTCGGAGACGACTCGGCGCTGCCGATGGATCCTTACCTTTTCGGCCTTCTCCTAGGGGACGGTTCCTTCCGCCACAACTTGCGCCTGTCCACTATCGATGACGAGATCCGGGATGCCGTGGCGGCCGCCGTGGCGCCAGAATGCCGGTTGGTGCCAGTGCAGGGCTCCCGTTGCGACTACACGATCCAGCTCGCGCAACGTGTCGGCGGGGCGCGAAATCCAGTGATCCAAGCCCTGCGCGATCTGGGTCTGTGGGATCTGACATCACACGACAAGTTCGTTCCCGACGTGTTCAAGAACACGTCGATCAAGAACCGTCATGCTGTACTCCAGGGGCTCATGGACACTGATGGGACCGTCCATACGGGCGGCTTCAGCGCCTCGTTCTGCTCCGCCTCGCGCAGGCTCGCGGACGATGTCGCATGGCTGGTGCGCTCCCTGGGAGGCCGGGCGCGGATCCTGCCGAAGCGGGCTGCGTTCAATGTCTCCGTGTCCCTGCCCGATGCCTATGCCCCGTTCAGGCTTACGCGCAAGGCTGAACAGGTAGGTCCCCGGCCGAAGTACAACACCTTCCGACGCGGAGTCCGCTCAGTCGAGTACGTGGGACGAAAGCCGGTCCAGTGCATCAGCGTCGCCCACCCGAGCCACGCGTACGTCACCGACCACTTCACGGTCACCCACAACACCATGGTCGCCCTGCGTGCCATGCTCGCCGTGGTCGACGCGGGCGGGCAGGCCGCCATGCTCGCGCCCACCGAGGTGCTCGCCCAGCAGCACCACCGCTCGGTCACCGAGATGATGGGCGAGCTGGCTGAAGGCGGCATGCTGGGCGGCGCCGAGCACGCCACCAAGGTCGTCCTGCTCACCGGCTCCATGGGCGCCGCCGCCCGCCGGCAGGCCCTGCTGGACCTGGTCACCGGCGAGGCCGGCATCGTCATCGGCACGCACGCCCTGATCGAGGACAAGGTCCAGTTCCACGACCTCGGCCTGGTCGTGGTCGACGAGCAGCACCGCTTCGGCGTGGAGCAGCGCGACGCCCTGCGCGGCAAGGGCAAGCAGCCCCCGCACCTGCTGGTCATGACGGCCACCCCGATCCCGCGCACGGTCGCCATGACGGTCTTCGGCGACCTGGAGACCTCCGTCCTCGACCAGCTCCCGGCCGGCCGCTCCCCGATCGCCAGCCACGTCGTCCCCGCCGCCGACAAGCCGCACTTCCTCACCCGCGCCTGGGAGCGGGTCCGCGAGGAGGTGGCGAACGGCCATCAGGCGTACGTCGTCTGCCCCCGGATCGGGGACGAGGAGGACGATCCCGGGAAGGCCAGGCAGAAGTCCCCCGAGGACGAGGCGGAGAAGCGCCCGCCGCTCGCCGTCCTGGACATCGCCGACCAGCTGGGCCGCGGCCCCCTGCAGGGCCTGAAGGTGGAGGTCCTGCACGGCCGTATGCACCCCGACGACAAGGACGCGGTGATGCGCCGCTTCGCCGCGGGCGAGACCGACGTCCTGGTCGCCACCACGGTCATCGAGGTCGGCGTGAACGTCCCCAACGCCACGGTGATGGTCATCATGGACGCCGACCGCTTCGGCGTCTCCCAGCTCCATCAGCTCCGCGGCCGCGTCGGCCGGGGTTCGGCCCCCGGACTGTGCCTGCTGGTCACCGAGATGCCCGAGGCCAGCGCGGCCCGCCAGCGGCTGAACGCCGTCGCCTCCACCCTCGACGGCTTCGAGCTCTCCCGTATCGACCTCGAACAGCGCCGCGAGGGCGACGTCCTCGGCCAGGCCCAGTCCGGCGCCCGCTCCTCCCTGCGCGTCCTCGCGGTCATCGAGGACGAGGAGGTCATCGCGGAGGCGAGGCAGGAGGCGACGGCGCTGGTGGCGTCCGATCCGGAGCTGGAGCGCCTGCCGGGTCTGCGTACGGCTCTCGACGCTCTTGTGGACGAGGACAGGGAGCAGTACCTGGAAAAGGGCTGAGCCACAATGAACGTACTGCCGCCCACGAAGAAGGACCCCACATGACCCGCGTGATCGCCGGCCGGGCCGGCGGACGGCGCCTCTCGGTACCTCCTGGTACCGGAACCCGCCCCACCTCCGACCGCGCACGCGAAGGTCTCTTCTCCACCTGGCAGTCACTGTTGGGCGGCCCCCTGGACGGCGAACGGGTCCTCGACCTCTACGCCGGATCGGGCGCCGTGGGCCTGGAAGCCCTCTCCCGGGGCGCCGGCCACACCCTCCTCGTCGAAGCCGACGCCCGCGCGGCGAGAATCGTGCGCGAGAACGTGAAGAACCTGGGCCTTCCCGGCGCCGAAGTGCGAGCGGGCAAAGCAGAACAGATCATCAGGCAACCGGCGCCGGAAGAGCCGTACGACCTCGTCTTCCTCGACCCCCCGTACGCCGTCACAGATCACGATCTTCGCGAGATTCTGCTCACACTCCACTCGGAGGGCTGGCTCGCTGAGCAAGCGCTCGTCACCGTGGAGCGCAGCACCAGAGGCGGCGCATTCCAGTGGCCGGACGGCTTCGAGGCGATCAGGTCCCGTCGCTACGGCGAGGGAACGTTTTGGTACGGTCGCGCCGCCTCTACGTGCGAAGACGCACGATGACCGGACCGGAGAGCGAGGGATCACAAGTGCGCCGCGCCGTCTGTCCCGGGTCGTTCGACCCGATCACCAACGGACATCTCGACATCATCGCCCGAGCCTCCCGTCTCTACGACGAGGTCTACGTCGCGGTGATGATCAACAAGTCCAAGAAGGGCCTGTTCGAGATCGAGGAGCGGATCGAGCTGATCCGCGAGGTCACCGCCGAGTACGCGAACGTCCGCGTCGAGGCTTTCCACGGCCTCCTCGTCGACTTCTGCAAGCAGCGCGACATCCCCGCCATCGTCAAGGGCCTGCGCGCCGTCAGCGACTTCGACTACGAACTGCAGATGGCCCAGATGAACATCGGCCTCACGGGGGTCGAGACGCTGTTCGTGCCCACCAACCCCACCTACAGCTTCCTCTCCTCCTCCCTGGTCAAGGAGGTCGCGGCCTGGGGCGGCGACGTCTCCCACCTGGTGCCCGCCCCGGTGCTCGAGGCCCTGAACAAGCGCCTGCGCAAGGACTGATGGGGCTACAGTCGTCCCGTCCGTCTCCAACCCGGCTGTAGAGAGTGGCGAGCACAGGTGGACGTGCAGAAGAAGCTCGACGAGATCGTCTCCACGGTCTCCGGCGCCCGGTCCATGCCCATGTCGGCGTCGTGCGTGGTCAACCGCGCCGAGCTGCTCGCGATGCTCGAAGAGGTGCGCCAGGCGCTGCCCGGCTCCCTCGCACAGGCGCAGGAGCTGATCGGCGACCGTGAGCAGATGGTCGAGCAGGCCCGCATGGAGGCCGAGCGGATCATCGAGAGCGCGCACGCCGAGCGCGGCTCGCTGATCTCCGACACCGAGATCGCCCGCCGCTCCCAGGCCGAGGCCGACCGGATCCTCGCCGAGGCCCGCAAGGAGGCCGAGGAGATCCGCGCCGAGGCCGACGACTACGTCGACTCCAAGCTCGCCAACTTCGAGGTCGTCCTCACCAAGACCCTCGGCTCGGTGGGCAGGGGCCGGGAGAAGCTGCTCGGCACCGGGCCCGGCCTGGACGAGAACGGCTACGAGGACGAGGACGCCCCCGAGCGCAGCCACGACCCGGAGACCCTGCGCCACAACGCCGACCAGTACGTCGACGTCAAGCTGGGCGCCTTCGAGGCGGTCCTCGCCAAGACCCTGGAGGCCGTCGGCCGCGGCCGGCAGAAGCTGCACGGCCGGATCGCCACGGACGACCTCGGCGCCCTCGCCGACGACACCACGACCTTCCAGCACTCCAGCGACGCCGACTACCTGGCCGACCTCGCCGCCCTCGCCGAGCAGGACGCCCCGGCCGAGCGCACCGACCGGCACCAGCAGCCGCAGCAGCAGCAGCCGTCGTACGAGCCACAGCCGGCGTATGCGTACGACCAGCAGCAGCCGGACCCCTACGGCGGCTTCCCGCAGCAGCCCGCCTACGGGCAGCAGGACCCGTACGGCTACCAGCAGGCCGACCCCTACGCCTATCAGGGCTACGACCAGCAGCAGGCCGCCTACGACCCCCAGCAGGCCCACCAGCACCAGCACCAGCAGCAGCCGCAGCAGCCGCAGCAGGGCTATGCCCTGGACGAGACCAGTCTCTTCGACACGGGCATGATCAGCGCCGAGCAGCTGCGGGCCTACGAGCAGGGGCGCGGTCTACAGTGACGTACCGGATTGGGCCCTGAGGGAAAGGTCCAGTATCCTGGCTCTTCGGTCGCGCGTACGTCCGCGATCACCGCTGCCCGCGACACCGACGGGCGGCGGCCCTCCGAGCTCGAAGATCGAAAGCAGGAATGGCCTCCAACGCCCGCCTCGACCACCGCAACCCCCTCGTGTTCGACACGCACGAGCTGGGTCGGCGTCCTGGCGCGCTCCAGCGCCTGTCCCGCACGATCGACGCTCCCGCCGATCTCGGCATCCAGGGGGTCATCGGAGTGCCGGAAGGCGCCCCGGTGGAGCTCGAACTCCGGCTCGAGTCGGTCATGGAAGGGGTGCTCGTCACAGGCACCGCCCGTGCACAGGCCGAGGGGGAGTGCGTAAGGTGTCTGGAGCCGGTCGGGCTGGAGCTCGAAGCGGACTTCCAGGAACTGTTCTCGTACCCTGACGCCGACGACCGGGGCCGCGTGATCGCGGAACCGGGCGACGACGCCGAGGACGACGAGGACAGGTTCTTCCTCGAGGACGGACTCTTCGACCTCGAACCTCTGCTGCGCGATGCGGTGGTGCTCGCACTGCCGATGCAGCCGGTGTGCCAGGAAGACTGCCCGGGCCTGTGCTCCGAGTGCGGAGCGCGGCTCGCGGACGACCCGGACCACCATCACGACGCCGTCGACATCCGTTGGGCGGCTTTGCAGGGACTCGCCGGTTCACTCGAAGACGGCGAGAAGGACGAGATGAGCGGCGCTGACGCGGAAGCGGGCGTCGACGAGAAGCAGGAGAAGTAGCCGTGGCTGTTCCGAAGCGGAAGATGTCGCGCAGCAACACGCGCCACCGCCGGTCGCAGTGGAAGGCTGCGGTCCCCACCCTGGTTGCGTGCGAGCGCTGCCACGAGCCCAAGCAGCAGCACATCGCGTGCCCGTCTTGCGGCACCTACAACAAGCGCCAGGTCCTCGAAGTCTGAGCGGGCTGGTGAGAGGCACTGTGTCCAGTCCCAAGAAGGCGGAAGACGCCAAGGCGGACGCACCCGCCAAGAAGAAGGCGGACAACCAGGCCTCGTCCCACACGCTTCTGGAAGGGCGGCTCGGCTACCAGGTCGAGTCCGCCCTTCTGGTGCGCGCGCTGACCCACCGTTCCTACGCGTACGAGAACGGCGGTCTGCCGACGAACGAGCGGCTGGAGTTCCTCGGTGACTCCGTCCTCGGCCTCGTCGTCACGGACACGCTGTACCGCATCCACCCCGACCTGCCCGAAGGCCAGCTGGCCAAGCTGCGGGCCGCGGTGGTCAACTCGCGTGCGCTGGCGGAGGTCGGCCGCGGCCTCGACCTGGGCTCCTTCATCCGGCTCGGCCGCGGTGAAGAGGGCACGGGCGGCCGGGACAAGGCGTCCATCCTCGCCGACACCCTCGAAGCGGTGATCGGTGCGGTCTATCTCGACCAGGGCCTCGACTCGGCGTCCGAGCTGGTGCACCGGCTCTTCGACCCGCTGATCGAGAAGTCCTCGAACCTCGGTGCCGGCCTGGACTGGAAGACCAGCCTCCAGGAGCTGACCGCGACCGAAGGACTCGGCGTGCCCGAGTACCTGGTCACGGAGACCGGCCCCGACCACGAGAAGACCTTCACTGCTGCCGCCCGCGTCGGAGGCGTCTCGTACGGCACCGGCACCGGCCGCAGCAAGAAGGAGGCGGAGCAGCAGGCCGCCGAGTCCGCCTGGCGGGCCATCAAGGCCGCGGCGGACGAGCGCGCCAAGGCGGCCAAGGAGGCCCAGCAGGCCGACGAGGCGGCCAAGGCCGCGGCCAAGAACGACGAGTCGTCGTCGGCTCCCGCCTGACCCACAGCAGTACCGAGCGCCCGCCCCGCCCGTCCCGGCGGAGCGGGCGCTCGGCCATCCACCGCTCCGTACGGGGGTCGCGATGCCCGAGTTGCCCGAGGTCGAGGTCGTCCGGCGCGGTCTGGCGCGCTGGGTCGCCCACCGCACCGTCGCCGAGGTCGAGGTGCTGCACCCGCGCGCCGTACGCCGGCACATCGCGGGCGCCGACGACTTCGCGCACCAGCTCAAGGGCCACCACATCGGCGCGCCCAGCCGCCGCGGCAAGTACCTCTGGCTGCCCCTGGAGGAGACGAACCAGTCCGTCCTCGCCCACCTCGGCATGAGCGGCCAGTTGCTGGTGCAGCCGCAGGAGGCGCCGGACGAGAAGCACCTGCGCATCCGGATCCGGTTCGCCGACTCCCTCGGCACCGAACTGCGCTTCGTGGACCAACGCACCTTCGGCGGGCTGTCGTTGCACGACAACACCCCCGACGGCCTGCCCGACGTCATCGCGCACATCGCCCGCGACCCCCTCGACCCGCTGTTCGACGACGAGGCGTTCCACCGGGCGCTGCGCCGCAAGCGGACCACCATCAAGCGGGCCCTGCTGGACCAGTCACTGATCAGCGGCGTCGGCAACATCTACGCGGACGAGGCGCTGTGGCGCGCCCGCATCCACTACGAGCGCCCGACGGCGAACCTCACCCGTCCGGTCACGACCGAACTCCTCGGCCACGTCCGGGACGTGATGAACGCGGCCCTCGCCGTCGGCGGCACCAGCTTCGACAGCCTGTACGTCAACGTCAACGGCGAGTCGGGCTACTTCGACCGGTCGCTGGACGCGTACGGCCGGGAGGGCGAGCCCTGCAACCGGTGCGGCACCCCGATCCGCCGCCGCCCCTGGATGAACCGTTCCAGCTACTTCTGCCCGAAGTGCCAGCGCCCCCCGAAGGTCCGGGCGGCGGTGCCGGCCGGCCGGGGCTGAGAGGAACAGCCGTATGGCGCTGCCCGGACAGGGCGAGTTCTCGCTCGTCCTGCGCACCGACTTCTCCGACGACCCGGCCTGGGACGCGGTGTGCGCGGAGATCGAGGAGACGGAGGAGTTCTCGACGGCCGTGTTCGTCAGCGATCCCCGGTTCGCCGGGGTGAGCGTCCGGGCACTGGTCGAGGAGGACGCCGCCGCCGACGACGACGCGAAGGTCTTCTACGTGTTCCTCGCGGACGAGACCACCATGGCGGACGCGGAGCACCGCCTCCTGGCCGTCGACCTCGCCGACGAGCCCGGCCGCACCTTCCGGGTCCCGCCTGCCTGGTTCTCCGACATCTCCGTCAACCTCGGCATCGCGAACATGGACTTCGCCGAGTTCGCGGACTGCGTCGACGGCTCGGGCACCTACCGGGGCTGCGGCGACGGCTGACCGCCACCCGGCTGTGCCGGCCGACGGCCGTCGTACGCCTCGCGTGCCGCCAGCACCTCGTCCATGGCGCCTTCCACGCAGTGGATGAGCGCCAGCAGCCGCTCGGCGACCTGACGGCCCAGGGGAGTGAGGTCGTAGTCCACGCGCGGTGGGTTGGTCGGCTGTGCCTCGCGGTGCACCAGGCCGTCGCGTTCCAGCGCGTGCAGCGTCTGGGACAGCATCTTCTCGCTCACCCCGTCCACCCGGCGGCGCAGCTCGTTGAAGCGCAGCGAACCCTCGTACAGCGCGCCGAGCGTGAGGCCGCCCCAGCGGCCCGTGACGTGCTCCAGCGTGCCGCGGGACGGGCAGGCCTTGGCGAAGACGTCGTAGGCGAGGTCGTCGGGGTCCTGGGCGGTGGCGCTCATACCGGCGGTCATGGCGCAAGGATACTCCCGCACAGCGCTAACCGGCAGGTTGCACTAACCAAGAGTTAGTGCTTTCCTGGGGTCACCGCTTTCGATCTGCCCATTCGAGGAGTCCCTGTGACCACCCCTGTCGTTTCCATCGCCTACCACTCCGGCTTCGGCCACACCGCAGTCCTCGCCGAGGCCGTCCGGGCCGGTGCCGCCGAGGCAGGTGCCGAGGTGCACCTGATCAAGGTCGACGAGATCACCGACGAGCAGTGGGAGACGCTGGACCGCTCCGACGCCATCGTCTTCGGCTCGCCCACCTACATGGGCACGGCCTCCGGGGCCTTCCACGTCTTCGCCGAGGCCACCTCCAAGCGCTGGTTCGGCCAGGACTGGAAGGACAAGCTGGCAGCGGGCTTCACCAACTCGGCCTCCAAGAGCGGCGACAAGCTGCACACCCTGCAGTTCTTCCAGACGCTCGCCGCCCAGCACGGCATGACCTGGGTCAACCTCGGTCTGCTCCCCGGCTGGAACGCCAGCACCGCCTCCGAGAACGACCTCAACCGCCTCGGCTTCTTCGCCGGCGCCGCCGCCCAGAGCAACAACGACCAGGGTCCCGAGGGCGTCCACAAGGCCGACGTGGCCACGGCCGAGCACCTGGGCCGCCGCGTCGCGGACACCGCCCGGCAGTTCGCGCGGGGCCGGATCGCCGCCTGACGCCAACGGGGCGGGGAACGAGCCGTGGCGTAGGTGGGGACGGGCTGTGCCGGGTCGGCTCAGTACCCGAAGTCCTGCGTCCACCAGGGCCCGCCCGGGCCGAAGTGGACGCCGACGCCCAGGGTCTTGAAGTCGCAGTTCAGGATGTTGGCGCGGTGGCCGGGGCTGTCCATCCAGGCCTGCATCACCGCCGCCGCGTCGGCCTGGCCGCGGGCTATGTTCTCGCCGCCGAGGTCGGTGATCCCGGCCGCCGCGGCCCGGTCCCACGGCGTCCTGCCGTCCGGGTCGGTGTGGTCGAAGAAGTCCCGTGCCGCCATGTCGTCGCTGAACGACTCGGCCAGCCTGGTCAGCGAGGAGTTCGTGGTCAGCGCGCTGCACCCGACCTTCGCCCGCTCCTCGTTGACGAGCCTGAGCACCTCGGTCTCCGCCGCGGCCGTGTCCGTCTTCGACACCGCCACCGGTGCGGAACCCGCCCTCGGCGCCTTGGACGCCGTAGCCGACGGAACCTCCGTCGACGGGGCGGACGCCGTCGCCCGCGGCGTCGGCGTCCCGGTCGCCGTCTGCGACGGGGTGGGGGTGGGGGAGGCCGACGGGGACGCCGACCGGGAGGCGGAGGCCGACGGGCTCGGGGCGGACGGGCTCGGGGACCGGGAGGGCCCGGAGGCGTGACCGGTGCCCGAGCCCGTGGGATCGTCGGCACTGCCCGAGGCGCCGCCCTGCTCGGCGGCCGTGTTGCTCGGCGCGGGCACCGCCTGCAGGCGCGCGTCCCCGGTGGTGTGCGTGTCGCCGCCGAGTCGGTAGTTCTGCAGACCCGGTATGACGCCGGTGGCCACCGCGGCCGTACCGAGGGCCACGGCCACGGACACCCCGAGCAGGCCCGCGCGCACCGGCCGCGCGCCCTTCCTGCGGCGCCGGTGACCGGAGGAGAGGCCGTCGGCCGGGGCGAAGCCACCGGCCCCGGAGCCGCCCGCGCCGTCGTGCTCCGCCGCGAACAGATAGGCGTGCGCCCTGGCGGTCGCCTCGGCGTAGGCCATCGGCTGCAGACCGGTCGCCGGGAAGTGCAACTCCGGGTTCAGATACGGCGCGATGCCCCGCGGCGCCTGTTCGCGCCGGACGATCTCCGTCCGTCCGCGCCGGACGATCTCACCCGGGTACGGCTCCCGCCGGGCGCCGCCCTGGTAGGGGTCCTGCCAGGCCTCACCCGCGAACGGGTCCTGCCAGGCCTCACCCGCGAACGAGCCCTGCCAGGCCTCACCCGCGAACGAGCCCTGCGGGACACCGCCCCCGGTGACGGAGCGCTGCGTGTGGGTGCCCCGCGTGGCGCGGCCCGTGGCGGAGCGGCCGGCGGTGGAGCGTCGGTGGCGTCCCATGTCCTTGCCCTCTTCCTCGTCCTCGCGGTGGGCCGGCGCCTGCGCGGCCGATGGGCTTCCCATGGCCAACCCGACTCACCCGATCGAGTGAGTTTCATATGAGATGCATGGGGTCGGGACGCTACCGCATGCCGTCGGCGAGCGATGTGAACCGAGCGACACCGGCCGGTTAGGTTGCACCCATGAGCGAGGATGTACGACTGGTCGCCTGGGTGCGTGGACGCGTGCAGGGTGTGGGTTTTCGCTGGTTCACGCGTGCCAAGGCGCTGGAGATCGGCGGCCTGAGTGGTTTTGCTCTCAATTTGGCCGACGGCCGCGTCCAGGTCGTCGCGGAGGGCCCGCGCGAGGACTGTGAGGGGCTGCTGGACTGGCTCCAGGGCGACGACACGCCCGGACACGTGGACGGAGTCACCGAGATCTGGGACACACCCCGCGGCGGCTACGACGGCTTCGCCATCCGCTGAGCCGATTCCGTAAAGGCGCGCAGGCCGGCGCACCGGGAGCTGCCGGGGGCACATGCACACCGCAGAAACGACCTGGTGGTTGCCAAGAACGGGCCGGCATGGCAGGCTCCGCAGGAACAGCTGATCGCCACGCCCTGAGGGTCCCGGAAGACTCGCTGCGCCGCCGCTTTTCCGGCCGCGCGCCCCGGTTTGCCCGCCAATACAGGGCGTGATCGTGTTGACCGTCAAACTTTTTGGTGAGACGCTGAAAGCCCCGCGCACCTTAGCTGTTTGGCATGGAGCAGCACTAGAGCAACACCCGAATGTGCCAAGCACCGCGGGTGCTATCCCTCACGACCCACACCGCATCGGTCGGTCACTCATTGTGGAGGACCATCCATCATGGCAAAGGCGCTTCTCGGTTACGTCGGCGGCTCCGACCCGCGACTCCTCGCCGAGATGCGACGGCTGCAGCAGCGCGTCCAGGACCTGGAGTCCGAGCTCGTACGGATCCAGGCGGAGAACGAAGCGCTGGCGGCTGCCGCCTCTCAGGACAGGATCATGGAGAGCATCGACGCACACCAGGCGGAGCCTGCGCTCACCTGATCACTGCATCAAGCTCCACAACAGCAGTCGCAGTGGTTGGGCTGCCCGTATCAACCGCTCAGTTGATGAGGACGACCGCAACCCGGTCGTCAGAGTTGCAAGGGACGCTTCGGCGTCCCTTCTTTCTTGCCCCGCGCATCCTTTCACCCTCTTTAACGTACGGTGTGCCCTGCATGTTCATTGGCGAAACCGCGCGGTTGCGAGGGTTCATGGAGTGAGATAGCGGCGCCCGGTAGAGTCCAGCGGCGTGCACCTCAAGGCCCTGACCCTCCGCGGGTTCAAGTCGTTCGCCTCGGCGACCACACTCCGGTTCGAGCCGGGGATCACGTGTGTCGTCGGCCCGAACGGCTCGGGCAAGTCCAACGTCGTGGACGCGCTCAGCTGGGTCATGGGTGAACAGGGCGCCAAGTCGCTGCGCGGCGGCAAGATGGAGGACGTCATCTTCGCCGGCACCACCGGCCGTCCCCCGCTGGGCCGCGCCGAGGTGGCCCTGACCATCGACAACTCCGACGGCGCCCTGCCCATCGAGTACGCCGAGGTCACCATCACGCGGATCATGTTCCGCAACGGCGGCAGCGAGTACCAGATCAACGGCGACACCTGTCGCCTCCTGGACATCCAGGAACTCCTCTCCGACTCGGGCATCGGCCGCGAGATGCACGTCATCGTCGGTCAGGGCCAGCTCGACTCCGTGCTGCACGCCGATCCCATGGGCCGCCGCGCCTTCATCGAGGAGGCCGCCGGCGTCCTCAAGCACCGCAAGCGCAAGGAGAAGGCCCTGCGCAAGCTGGACGCGATGCAGGCCAACCTCGCGCGCGTCCAGGACCTCACGGACGAACTGCGCCGCCAGCTCAAGCCCCTGGGCCGCCAGGCGGCGGTGGCGCGCAGGGCGGCCGTGATCCAGGCGGATCTCAGGGACGCCCGCCTGCGCCTCCTCGCCGACGACCTGGTACGCCTGCGCGAGGCGCTCAAGGCCGAGATCGCGGACGAGGAGGCCCTGAAGGAACGCAAGGAGGCGGCCGAGCAGGAGCTGAAGAAGGCCCTGCACCGCGAGGCCCTCCTGGAGGACGAGGTACGACAGCTCACGCCGCGCCTCCAGCGTGCCCAGCAGACCTGGTACGAGCTGTCCCAGCTGGCCGAGCGCGTCCGCGGCACGGTCTCGCTCGCCGAGGCGCGCGTGAAGAGCGCCACCTCCGCCCCGCCCGACGAACGCCGGGGCCGCGACCCCGAGGACATGGAGCGCGAGGCCGCCCGCATCCGCGAGCAGGAGGCCGAGCTGGAGGCGGCCCTGGAGGCGGCCCAGCGCGCCCTCGACGACACCGTCGCCCACCGCGCCGAGCTGGAGCGGGAGCTGGCCGCGGAGGAACGCCGGCTGAAGGACGTCGCCCGCGCCATCGCCGACCGCCGCGAAGGCCTGGCCCGCCTGTCCGGCCAGGTCAACGCGGCCCGCTCCCGTGCGGCCTCCGCGCAGGCCGAGATCGACCGCCTGGCCACGGCCCGCGACGAGGCCCAGGAACGTGCGGTGCGCGCGCAGGAGGAGTACGAGGCCCTGAAGGCCGAGGTGGACGGTCTCGACGCGGACGACGCGGACCTGGCCGACCAGCACGAGGCCGGCAAGCGCCGGCTCACCGAGGCCGAGGCCGCCCTGAGCGCGGCCCGCGAGGCGGCCACTGCGGCAGAGAGGAGCCGCGCGGCGACCCAGGCCCGGCACGAGGCGCTGGCACTGGGTCTTCGCCGCAAGGACGGCAGCGGGATACTGCTGGGGGCCCGTGACCGCCTCACCGGCGTCCTCGGCCCGGCGGCAGAACTCCTGACGGTCACCCCGGGCTACGAAGTACCGCTGGCGGCAGCCTTCGGAGCGGCGGCGGACGCGATCGCCGTGGCCACCCCGGCATCGGCAGCCGAGGCGATCCGCCTGCTGCGCAAACAGGACGGGGGAAGGGCGGCCCTGATTCTGGCCGGGGCGCCTGATGAGCCGACGGCGGACGCCGGCGCTTCCGTCACCCCGCCCCCGCCGGAGCCCACCCCCCTCCCCGCGGAGCGCTTCGTGCGCGGCCCCGCCGAACTCCTCCCCGCCGTCCGCCGCCTCCTGCAAGGAATCGTCGTCGTCGGCACCCTCGAGGACGCCGAGGACCTCGTCTACGCGCACCCGGAACTCACCGCCGTCACCGCCGACGGCGACCTCCTCGGCGCCCACTTCGCCCACGGCGGCTCGGCCGGCGCCCCCAGCCTGCTGGAGGTGCAGGCCTCCGTCGACGAGGCGGCGGCCGAGCTGGCCGAGCTGGCGGTGCGCTGCGAGGAGCTGGCCGAGGAGCAGCGGGCCGCGGCCGAACGGCGTACCCAGGCCGCCGCCCTCGTGGAAGAGCTGGGGGAGCGGCGCCGGGCGGCGGACCGGGAGAAGTCGGCCGTCGCCCAGCAGCTCGGACGGCTCGCCGGACAGGCGCGGGGCGCCGCCGGCGAGGCGGAGCGGTCCGCCGCGGCCGCCGCACGCGCGCAGGAGGCGCTGGAGAAGGCCGTACAGGAGGCCGAGGAACTGGCCGAGCGGCTCGCGGTCGCCGAGGAGATGCCGGTCGAGGAGGAGCCGGACACCTCGGTACGCGACCGGCTCGCCGCCGACGGCGCCAACGCTCGGCAGACCGAGATGGAGGCCCGCCTCCAGGTCCGTACCCACGAGGAGCGGGTCAAGGGGCTCGCCGGGCGGGCCGACTCGCTCGACCGTGCCGCCCGCGCGGAACGCGAGGCACGCGCGCGTGCCGAGCAGCGCCGCGCCCGGCTGCGGCACGAGGCGGCCGTGGCCCAGGCCGTCGCCTCCGGCGCCCGGCAGCTGCTCGCGCACATCGAGGTGTCCCTCGCCCGCGCCGAGCAGGAACGCGCCGCAGCCGAGGCCGCCAAGGCGCAGCGCGAGCAGGAGCTGACCGCCGCGCGCACCGCCGGACGCGGACTGAAGGCCGAACTGGACAAGTTGACGGATTCGGTGCACCGCGGCGAGGTGCTCGGCGCCGAGAAGCGGCTGCGCATGGAGCAGCTGGAGACCAAGGCGCTGGAGGAGCTGGGTGTCGAGCCGGAGGGGCTGGTGGCCGAGTACGGCCCGCACCAGCCCGTGCCGCCCTCGCCCCCCGCCGAGGGCGAGGTGCTGCCGGAGGACCCGGAACACCCGCGCAACCAGCCCAGGCCCTTCCACCGTGCCGAGCAGGAGCGGCGGCTCAAGGCCGCCGAGAGGGCGTACCAGCAGCTCGGCAAGGTCAATCCGCTGGCCCTGGAGGAGTTCGCGGCGCTGGAGGAGCGGCACAAGTTCCTCAGCGAGCAGTTGGAGGACCTGAAGAAGACCCGCGCCGATCTGCTGCAGGTGGTGAAGGAGGTCGACGAGCGCGTCGAGCAGGTCTTCACCGAGGCCTACCGGGACACCGCCCGTGAGTTCGAGGGCGTGTTCAGCAGGCTGTTCCCCGGTGGCGAGGGCCGTCTGGTGCTGACCGATCCCGACAACATGCTCACCACGGGCGTGGACGTCGAGGCGCGTCCGCCGGGCAAGAAGGTCAAGCGGCTGTCCCTGCTCTCCGGCGGCGAGCGCTCGCTGACCGCCGTGGCGCTGCTGGTGTCGATCTTCAAGGCCCGGCCGAGCCCGTTCTACGTCATGGACGAGGTCGAGGCGGCGCTGGACGACACCAACCTCCAGCGGCTGATCCGGATCATGCAGGAGCTGCAGGAGGCCTCGCAGCTGATCGTGATCACGCACCAGAAGCGCACGATGGAGGTCGCCGACGCGCTCTACGGCGTGTCGATGCAGGGCGACGGCGTCTCCAAGGTCATTTCCCAGCGCCTTCGTTAGCGCATCCATTCAAGATCAACTCACCCTGTGTTCAAGAAGTGAACACAGGGTGAGGGGGCATATCGAAAAACTCACAGCGGTTGGACTATTGACTTCGAAACTTGAAGGCATAGTCTCTGCAACGTTGCTTTTACCTTCAGGTCTCACCTGTAAGGGCTCGCCCCCCACGCGGCAGCGCTGCCGCGGCCCGAGGAGATTCACGTGACCAGCACAGCGCAGGCACCTCAGACAGGAGCCAGAACGGCCCACCCCGAGCATCTCGGGCACGTCATCTTCATCGCGGCGGCCGCCGCCATGGGCGGTTTCCTCTTCGGTTACGACAGCTCCGTGATCAACGGCGCGGTCGAGGCCATCCGAACCAAGTACGACATCGGTTCCGCGGCCCTCGCCCAGGTCATCGCGGTCGCCCTGATCGGCTGTGCCGTCGGTGCCGCGACCGCCGGCCGCATAGCCGACCGGATCGGCCGTATCCGGGTCATGCAGATCGCGGCGGCGCTCTTCGTCGTCAGCGCTGTCGGCTCCGCGCTGCCCTTCTCCCTGTGGGACTTCGCCTTCTGGCGCATCGTCGGCGGCTTCGCCATCGGCATGGCCTCCGTCATCGGCCCGGCCTACATCGCCGAGGTCGCCCCGCCCGCCTACCGCGGCCGGCTCGGCTCCTTCCAGCAGGCCGCGATCGTGGTCGGCATCGCCGTCTCCCAGCTGGTCAACTGGGGCCTGCTCAACGCCGCCGGCGGCAACCAGCGCGGTCACCTGATGGGCCTGGAGGCCTGGCAGGTCATGCTCGGCGTCATGGTCGTCCCGGCCGTCCTCTACGGCATGCTGTCCTTCGCGATCCCCGAGTCCCCGCGCTTCCTGCTCTCCGTCGGCAGGCGCGAGCGCGCCAAGGAGATCCTCGCCGAGGTCGAGGGCACGGACGTCGACCTGGACGCCCGCGTCGCCGAGATCGAGCACGCGATGAAGAGCGAGCACAAGTCCGCCTTCAAGGACCTGCTCGGCGGTGGCTTCTTCTTCAAGCCGATCGTCTGGATCGGCATCGGCCTGTCGGTCTTCCAGCAGTTCGTCGGCATCAACGTCGCGTTCTACTACTCCTCGACGCTGTGGCAGTCGGTAGGCGTCGACCCGACGGACTCGTTCTTCTACTCCTTCACGACGTCGATCATCAACATCATCGGCACCGTGATCGCGATGATCTTCGTGGACCGCGTCGGCCGCAAGCCGCTCGCGCTCATCGGTTCGGTCGGCATGGCCGTCGGCCTGGCCCTGGAGGCCTGGGCGTTCTCGTACCACCTCGTCGACGGCAAGCTCCCGAGCACCCAGGGCTGGACCGCCCTGATCGCCGCCCACGTGTTCGTCCTCTTCTTCGCCCTGTCGTGGGGTGTGGTGGTCTGGGTCTTCCTCGGCGAGATGTTCCCGAACAAGATCCGCGCCGCCGCCCTGGGCGTCGCCGCCTCGGCGCAGTGGATCGCCAACTGGGCCATCACCGCGAGCTTCCCGTCGCTGGCCGACTGGAACCTCTCCGGCACCTACATCATCTACACGGCCTTCGCCGCGCTCTCGATCCCGTTCGTCCTGAAGTTCGTCAAGGAGACGAAGGGCAAGGCGCTGGAGGAGATGGGCTGACCAGCCCCCCGTGAACTCGGGGAGAAGGGCCAAGTCCCCGCTGCCCTCCTCCTCGTACCGTCCGCCGCCCCCAGCCCGGCCACTGCCCGGACCGGGGGCGGCGGTGTCGTACGACGGCTCACCAGATGAGGACGCGGGCGCCGATCTCCCGGGCACGCAGAGTCGCCGCCTCGATGTTGTCCAGGCGTCTGACGATGCTGGACGGGTGCACTCCGACGGCCGCGCAGATCACGTCCAGGCGGGCGCGCAACAGCGCGAGCTCCTTCAGGAAGAGCGGCAGTTCCTCGGTCGGGACCGTCGGGCCCCCGGACCACCACATCCACATTCAGACTCATGCAGGCAGCGCACCACCGCGCCGGACGCGAGTCCACCGGATTCTTCGCTCAGCCCCCCACCACCGGCACCACCCGCTCCGCGAACAGCCTGAGGCTCCGCCAGCCCTCCTCCACCGGCATGCCGCCCACCAGCGGATGCAGGACGAGACTGTCCAGCCCCAGCCCCACGCACTGGTCCGGCGTGAGGATCCGGTACACGCCCTCCGCGCGCAGCTCCGCCACCGTCGTGGCCGCCGACCTCACCGCCGAGCGGATCTGCCCCGACTGCCAGGAGGCGTAGGTGCGCGCCTCGTGCAGGAAGTGCTCGCCGTACTGCGCCCACGCCCGGTCCGGGTCCTCGGCGATGTGCAGCAGGGGCGTCTCGGCCGCGGGCATCATGACCCAGCCCTCCGTGCCGTACTCGGCGAGCTGCTCCTTGTAGTAGGACTCCAGTTCGGGCAGATGCGCGCTCGGGAAGAACGGCAGGCCGAGCCGGGCGGCCCGGCGGGCGGCGGCCCTGGAGGAGCCGCCGACCAGCAGGAGGGGGTGCGGGTCGGTGTACGGGCGCGGGGTGAGCCGTACCGTGCGGCCCCGGTGGTCGAACTCGTCGCCGGACCACGCCTTCAGCAGGGTCTCCAGCAGCTCGTCCTGGAGCCGGCCCCGGCGCTTCCACTCCACGCCGAACAGGGCGTACTCCTCGGGCCGGTAGCCGATCCCGGCCACCGTCACCAGCCGCCCGCCGCTCAGCAGGTCCAGTACGGCGATTTCCTCGGCCAGCCGCAGCGGGTCGTGCAGCGGGCCGATCACCGCCGACACCGTCACCGCGATACGGCGGGTCGCCCCGAACACCGCGCCCGCGAAGGCGAACGGCGACGGCAGCCAGTTGTCGTCGGCGCCGTGGTGCTCCTCGGTCTGCACGGTGCCGATCCCGTGCTCGTCCGCGTACGCGGCCATCTCCAGGGCGGCCCGGTAGCGGGCGGAGAGGGCGGCAGGGCCGGCGCCGGGAGCGACGAGGTTGAAACGGACGACCGTGACGGGCATGGGAAGTCCCCCTCCGGTGCGATGCGGTGGAGGGGGACGGTAGCTGACGTATCGTCAGATGGCTATGGCTATGGCTATGGCTATGGCTGTGGCGGGACGGGAGCAGGCGCACGGGACGGGGGACGCCGTACCCATCGATCCGCGGGCCGAGTCCGGCCGGGGCCGGGTCGGCGAGTGCCGCTCTGCACAAGGCGGCCCGGCCCGCTGAGGGCCGTCAGGCGTCGACGGTCGCGCGCTCCTCGGCCGGCTCGACGGCCTCCGCCGGCTTCGTCACCGCCGGCTTCGGCAGCGCCAGGTACAGCAGGCCCGAGATCACGATCGTGGCGACCCAGCCGAGGCCGTACTCGCCGATGACGTTGTTCTTGGCGAGCGGGCCGGTGAACCAGTCCGAGGTCGTGAACATCAGGCCCGACACCAGGCCGATCGCCCAGGCGGCCACGGCCGCGGGGGAGAAGCCGCCCTTGTACCAGTAGGCGCTGGCGCGGGTCGTGTCCGTCATGGCGCGGCCGTCGTACTCGGTGCGGCGCAGCATGTCCGCGCCGAAGACGCCGACCCAGGCGGAGAAGGCGACCGCGAGCAGCGACAGGAAGGCGATGAACGAGCCCATGAAGCTCGTCGCCACCAGCATCAGCACTCCGCCGAAGACCAGCGAGATCACGGCGTTCACCGAGACCGCCCAGTGCCGCGGCACCTTGAAGCCCAGGGTCTGCGCGGTGAAGCCCGCCGAGTACATCGACATCGAGTTGATCAGCAGCATGCCGATCAGCGCGATGAACAGGTACGGCACCGCGATCCACGTCGGGAGGATCTCGCCGAGGAAGGACACCGGGTCGGTCGCCGAGGCCAGGTCCGGCGTGGACACCGCCATCACCGCGCCCATCAGGACCATGGGCAGGACGACGATGCCGGCACCGCCCACCGCCGTACCGACGATCGCCTTCGAGGACGCCGTGCGCGGCAGATAGCGGGTGAAGTCCGGCGCCGTCGGGATCCAGCTGACGCCGCCCGCCGCGATCATGCCGACACCGGTGATCACCGCGGCCGTGGAGCCGCCGCCGTGGTGCAGCACCTTCGACCAGTTCGTGTTCGCGACCAGGTAGGCCAGGACCAGCACCGAGAAGACGCCGAAGAGGTAGGTGGCGTACTTGTTGCACTTCTGCACGGCGTTGATGCCGAGCCCGGAGATCGCGAAGGTCGCGACGACGAAGACCAGCAGCATCACCATGTCCAGCACGCTGTTCGCCTTGATGCCGAACAGGATGTCCAGGATGGTGAGCATGGCGTAGGCGCCGGTGACCGCGTTGATCGTCTCCCAGCCCCAGCGCGCGACCCAGATCAGCGAACCGGGCAGCAGGTTGCCGCGCTGGCCGAAGACCGCGCGCGAGAGCGCCATGCCGGGGGCGCCACCGCGCTTGCCCGCGATGCCGATCAGACCGACCAGGCCGTACGACACGACCGGCGCCGCCGCCGCGACGACGAGCGCCTGCCAGATGTTCAGGTGGTACGCCACGACGGGGCTCGCGCCCATCGTCAGCAGCAGCACGCTGATGTTGGCGCCGACCCAGGTGGGGAACAGCTCGCGGGTCTTCGCGGTGCGCTCGTGATCCGGGACCTGCTCGATACCTCGGGTCTCGAGAGCGCCTTCGGTCTCGACGGTTTTGCTCATGAAAAAGGGGCACCAGACGTGGGGGGACGGGGACGCTCGGACTCTACGCGCGTCAACAGAGTCGCCACCATCGTACTTTGCTCCGAGTCCTCGTAATAAGTGGCGTTTGTCTCTTGGAGGAAGGCACAAAACAGCCTCTCGCGGCGAGGGCGTGTCGCGGCCCACCGTATGAGCCGTGACACGCCCTGGGCCCCTGTCCTTTGGACCCCACGCATCCTGATACCGGACGCGTTGTGACTTCGCCCCTGAGGGGCTTCCGGCCGGCGCGAGGCCGGACCGCGGGCCAGGCCGGCCCGGCGGGGTCGGTGGCCCCGCGCGTAGAACGAACGGCCGAGTGCGAGGTCACGCCATACTGAGTTTGTTATGGAAACCGTCATCCTTGCTGTAGTCATCGCCGTGGTCGTGCTCGCGGCGCTCGGCGGGCTGCTGGTGGGCACCCGGCGCAAGAAGCCGCTGCCTCCGCCGCCTCCGAAGGCGCCCGACATCACCGCGCCCCCGGCCGAGCCGCACGTCGGCGAAGAGGCCGAGACGCCGCGCGAAGAACCGCGCCGGACCATCGAGGAGGTGGATCTCCCCGGCGGCCCCGCACCGGTCGCCGTGGAGGAGCCTCCCGCCGTTGCGGCTCCCGAGATCGAGATCCCGGAGCCCACCGCGGGCCGGCTGGTCCGCCTGCGCGCCCGCCTGTCCCGCTCCCAGACCGCCCTCGGCAAGGGCCTGCTCACGCTGCTCTCGCGCGAGCACCTGGACGACGAGACGTGGGAGGAGATCGAGGACACGCTGCTCACCGCCGACGTCGGTGTGCAGCCCACCCAGGAGCTGGTCGAGAGCCTGCGCGAGCGCGTGAAGGTGCTCGGCACCCGTACCCCTCAGGAGCTGCGCGGCCTGCTGCGCGAGGAGCTGCTCAAGCTGGTCGGCACCGAGGCCGACCGCACGGTCAGGACCGAGCCCGAGGACCGCAAGCCCGGCATCGTCATGGTCGTCGGCGTCAACGGCACCGGGAAGACCACCACCACCGGCAAGCTCGCGCGCGTGCTCGTGGCCGACGGCCGTACCGTCGTGCTCGGCGCCGCCGACACCTTCCGCGCCGCCGCCGCCGACCAGCTGCAGACCTGGGGCGAGCGGGTCGGCGCCTACACCGTGCGCGGCCCGGAGGCCGGCGACCCCGCCTCCGTCGCCTTCGACGCGGTCAAGGAAGGCAAGGAGATGGGGGTCGACGTCGTCCTCATCGACACCGCCGGCCGCCTGCACACCAAGACCGGCCTCATGGACGAGCTCGGCAAGGTCAAGCGGGTCGTGGAGAAGCACGCGCCGCTCGACGAGGTGCTGCTCGTCCTGGACGCCACCACCGGCCAGAACGGCCTGGTGCAGGCCCGCGTCTTCGCGGAGGTTGTGGACATCACCGGCATCGTGCTGACCAAGCTGGACGGCACGGCCAAGGGCGGCATCGTCGTCGCGGTCCAGCGCGAGCTGGGCGTCCCGGTCAAGCTGGTCGGACTCGGTGAGGGCGCCGACGATCTGGCGCCGTTCGAGCCGGAGGCGTTCGTGGACGCGCTGATCGGCGAATAGGGACCACGTACCAATAGTGGTAGGTGGTGAGAAGCGCCCGCCCCGAGGTGCAGTCGGGGACGGGCGCTTCGCCTTGTCCGGCGGGGTGTACGGCCGGCTACGCCCGCGCGCGCGACCGGTGGCGCATGCGCCGGCGGGCCCGGCTGTAGTGGTTGCTGCGGGTGTGGTCGTGTGTCGGCCGGGGGCGTGTCGGAGGGGTGTGTGGGTGTGCTGATCGGTGGTCGAGCGGTTGCTGGTGCGGTGCCTGCGGTTGCTGACGAGAAGCGCCCGCCCCGAGGTGCAGTCGGGGACGGGCGCTTCGCCTTGTCCGGCGGGCCGTACGGCCGGCTACGCCCGCGTCCGCGACCGGTGGGCCACGTACGCCAGTGTCCCCAGCAGGAGCCGTGCCGCCGGTGGCCGGGTCGCCGAGTCCAGGGCGGGTGGGCGCAGCCAGTGGACCGGGCCCAGGCCGCCCCGGTCGGAGGGCGGGGCGGTGATGTGCGTACCGGGGCCGAGGCCGCGCAGGTCCAGGGCCGTCGGGTCGTCCCAGCCCATGCGGTAGAGCAGCCGGGGGAGCTCGGCGGCGGCGCCGGGGGCGACGAAGAAGTGGGCGCGGCCGTCGGGCGTCGCGGTCACCGGGCCGAGGGGGAGTCCCATCCGCTCCAGGCGGACCAGGGCGCGGCGGCCGGCGGCCTCGGAGACCTCGACGACGTCGAACGCCCGGCCCACGGGAAGCATCACCGCAGCGCCCGGGAACTCCGACCAGGCCTTGCTCACCTCGTCCAGCGTGGCCCCGGCCGACACCTGGGGCGCGAAGTCCAGAGGGTGCGCGCCCGGCGCCGGGCAGTCGGCGCGCCCGCACGAGCAGGCGCCCGCCTGGGCCCGGGCTCCCGGCACCACGTCCCAGCCCCACAGCCCGGTGAACTCGGCGACGGCGGTGCACTCCGACGAACGGCCGCGCCGACGCGTGCCGGAGCGGATCTCGCGAATGCCGCCGATCGTGAAGCCCATGCCCCCTCCAACGGGTCCAGCGCGCCGGTGGTTACGACACGGAACGAGACGGAAGCGGTACGTAACGCTACGGCTCCGCCTTCCCCGATGGATGCGAGGTCAAGGTGGCGCCTTGAGGTGCAACGGGTGGCGCGTCAGGGTATTCACGCCCCCATGTGCCTCACTCCGCCCACTTCCAGCCGTCCTATGTCAAGTGAATCGCGTACTGCCGACCGTGAGTTCATTCGAAGGGGTGGCGAATGGTGGCGTTTCCGGGATCCCCGTGGCTGAGCGGGTGATCGTAGGATTACTGTGAGTGTGCGAGTCCGGACGGCATATGCCTGGACGGGTATGCCGGAGGCGAGTCGTCAGCTCGTTCGAAGGGTGAGAACCAGCGGACAAGAGACCGTATTTACCGGCATTCTGATAAGGCTTGGCGCGTGGTGGTCTCCCTCCGGGGCGACCGAGGTCGCAACGACGACAAGTGGTCTCAGGGATGGGGGCGTTCCAGTGAGCGGCAACGGCGGTAGTGGAGCGAACGCTGACAAGCGCCCCAATGAGCTGCTCGGCTCGTGGTTCGTGCGCAGCGGCTGGTCCAAGGGCGAGCTGGCGCGCCAAGTGAACCGCCGGGCACGCCAGTTGGGTGCCAACCACATCTCCACCGACACCTCGCGCGTGCGCCGCTGGCTGGACGGGGAGAACCCGCGCGAGCCGATCCCGCGCATCCTCTCGGAGCTGTTCTCCGAGCGCTTCGGCTGTGTCGTCTCCATCGAGGACCTGGGTCTGCGCGCCGCCCGCCAGTCACCCTCCGCGTCCGGCGTCGACCTGCCCTGGACGGCCCCGCAGACGGTCGCCCTGCTCAGCGAGTTCTCGCGCAGCGACCTGATGCTCGCGCGGCGCGGCTTCCTCGGCACCTCCCTCGCGCTGTCCGCCGGCCCGTCCCTCGTCGAGCCCATGCAGCGCTGGCTCGTCCCGAGCCCCGCCGCCCCGGTCCCCGCCGAGCCCGAGCCCGTCCTCGACGCCCGCAGGCCCGGCCGGCTGTCCAAGCCCGAGCTGGACCTGCTGGAGTCCACCACGCGCATGTTCCGCCAGTGGGACGCCCAGTGCGGCGGCGGCCTGCGCCGCAAGGCGGTCGTCGGCCAGCTGCACGAGGTCACCGACCTGCTCCAGGAACCCCAGCCCGAGGCCACCACGCGCAAGCTCTTCAAGGTCGCCGCCGAACTCGCCGAACTGGCCGGCTGGATGTCGTACGACGTCGGGCTCCAGCCCACCGCGCAGAAGTACTTCGTCCTCGCCCTGCACGCGGCCAAGGAGGCCGGCGACAAGCCGCTCGGCTCGTACGTCCTCTCCAGCATGAGCCGCCAGATGATCCATCTCGGCCGGCCCGACGACGCGCTGGAGCTGATCCACCTCGCCCAGTACGGCAGCCGCGACTGCGCCGGCCCGCGCACCCAGTCCATGCTGTATGCGATGGAGGCCCGCGCCTACGCCAACATGGGCCAGCCCGGCAAGACCAAGCGCGCGGTCCGCATGGCCGAGGACACCTTCGCCGAGGCCGACGAGTGGGACGAGCCGGACCCGGACTGGATCCGCTTCTTCTCCGAGGCCGAGCTGTACGGCGAGAACTCCCACTCCTTCCGCGACCTCGCCTACGTCGCCGGACGCAGCCCCGCCTACGCCTCCCTCGCCGAGCCGCTGATGCGGAAGGCGGTGGAGAAGTTCTCCGAGGACAGTGAACACCAGCGGTCGTACGCGCTCAATCTGATCGGCATGGCCACCGTGCACCTGCTCCAGCGCGAGCCCGAGCAGAGCACGGCCTATGCCTGCCGGGCCATGGACATCGCCAAGAAGGTCCGCTCCGAGCGTGTGAACACTCGTATCCGAAAGACGGTCGACACGGCCGTACGGGACTACGGCGATCTCGCCGCCGTGGTCGACCTCACCGATCAGCTCGCCGTCGACCTGCCGGAGACCGCCGAGGCGGTCTGACACACCCGGCTCCCTTGCCCCGGCCGCGGCCGGTCCTCCCGAACTGCCCGACTCGGCTCCCCCACGCCAGGTCATCGGAGAGGCCCGCCGCGGCCGGCCTGTCGCTCCGGCAGGATCACCCGGAGCAGGTTGCGTCACGATAACGATCGGCGAGCCGCGAATCCGGCGGTTCATCCAGGCGTAACAAGCAGGGCGCCTTCGTCACCCCGGCGAAACAACGAGTGGCTTCCACCGAAACCGCGCTGCGCCAATCTCGTGGCGCATAACCGGCCCACCCCACACCCGCCGGACCGCTCAGGCACCGCCCGCACGGGGCCGTACCAACCGACGAGGAGACGCCGATGGCATCAGCCATCACGCTTGCCGCGGAGGCACCCAAGCTGTCTGCCGCGAACACAGGCTTCATGCTCATTGCTTCCGCCCTGGTGTTGATCATGACGCCCGGTCTTGCCTTCTTCTACGGGGGCATGGTCCGCGTCAAGAGCACCCTGAACATGCTGATGATGAGCTTCATCAGCATGGGCATCGTCACCATTCTGTGGGTGCTCTACGGCTTCTCCCTCGCCTTCGGCACGAACAACGGCCTCATCGGCTGGGACTCCGACTGGTTCGGCCTGCGCAAGATCGGTCTGACCGAGCTCTGGCCCGGCTACACCATCCCGATCTTCGTGTTCATGGTCTTCCAGATGATGTTCGCGATCATCACCCCGGCCCTGATAAGCGGCGCCCTCGCGGACCGCGTCAAGTTCTCGGCCTGGTCGCTCTTCATCGCCCTGTGGCTCACGATCGTCTACGTCCCGGTCGCCCACTGGGTCTGGGGCGCCGACGGCTGGGCCTTCAAGCTCGGTGTGATCGACTTCGCGGGTGGTACGGCGGTCCACATCAACGCGGGCGCGGGTGCCCTCGGTGTCATCCTCGTCATCGGCAAGCGCGTCGGCTTCAAGAAGGACCCGATGCGCCCGCACAGCCTCCCGCTGGTCATGCTCGGCGCAGGGCTCCTGTGGTTCGGCTGGTTCGGCTTCAACGCGGGCTCCTGGCTCGGCAACGACGACGGCGTCGGCGCGCTGATGTTCGTCAACACGCAGGTCGCTACGGCCGCCGCCATGCTGGCCTGGCTCGCCTACGAGAAGATCCGGCACGGCGCGTTCACCACGCTGGGCGCCGCCTCCGGCGCGGTCGCCGGTCTGGTCGCGATCACCCCGTCCGGCGGTGCGGTCTCCCCGCTCGGCGCGATCGCCGTCGGCGCCATCGCCGGTGTCGCCTGCGCCGCGGCCGTGGGCCTGAAGTTCAAGTTCGGCTACGACGACTCCCTCGACGTCGTCGGCGTCCACATGGTCGGCGGCATCATCGGCTCCCTCCTGATCGGCTTCTTCGCCACCGGCAAGGGCCAGTCCACCGCCACCGGCGTCTTCTACGGCGACCACTCCTTCACCCAGCTGTGGAAGCAGTGCGCCGGTGTCGGCGCGGTCCTCGCCTACTCCCTGGTCGTCTCCGCGGTCCTCGCCTTCCTGCTCGACAAGACGATCGGCATGCGGGTCACCGAGGACGAGGAGATCTCCGGCATCGACCAGGCGCAGCACGCCGAGACCGCATACGACTTCAGCGGCGCCGGCGGCGGTGTCATCGGCTCCGCCGCCCACGCCCCCGCCCTGGCCGGCACGCAGACCAAGAAGGTGGACGCATGAAGCTCATCACCGCCGTCGTCAAGCCCCACCGGCTGGACGAGATCAAGGAGGCCCTGCAGGCCTTCGGCGTGCACGGCCTGACGGTCACCGAGGCCAGCGGCTACGGTCGTCAGCGGGGCCACACCGAGGTCTACCGCGGTGCCGAGTACACCGTCGACCTGGTCCCCAAGATCCGCATCGAGGTGCTGGCCGAGGACGACGACGCCGAGCAGCTGATCGAGGTCGTCGTCAAGGCGGCCCGCACCGGCAAGATCGGCGACGGCAAGGTCTGGTCCCTGCCGGTCGAGACGGCCGTACGGGTCCGCACCGGCGAGCGCGGTCCGGACGCGCTCTGACCACAACTTCGCAGAACGGGAGTCGCTGGGTGACGGGAACGGACGAGCGGATGGCAGAGGACTCGGGACCCAGCGGCTACGCGGCGGCCCGGCTGCGCCTCCTCACGGAGGGGGCGCGGTCCGGGCCGCCGCGCCGTGCCGCCCTCGCGGAACTGACCGACGACTGGCTCGGAGGACTGTTCACCGCGGCGGCGGAGGGCATCAAGGGCGCTTCCCTGGTCGCCGTCGGCGGCTACGGCCGCGGCGAGCTCTCCCCGCGCAGCGACCTCGACCTCCTGCTGCTGCACGACGGCTCCGACCCGAAGGCGGTCGCCGCGCTGGCCGACCGCCTCTGGTACCCCGTCTGGGACCTCGGCCTCGCCCTCGACCACTCCGTGCGCACCCCGGCGGAGGCCCGCAGGACCGCCGGGGAGGATCTGAAGGTCCACCTCGGCCTCCTGGACGCCCGCCACCTCGCCGGCGACCTCGGCCTCACCGCAGGCCTGCGTACGGCCGTCCTCGCCGACTGGCGCAACCAGGCCCCCAAACGCCTCCCCGAACTCCAGGAACTCTGCACCGAGCGCGCCGAGCGCCAGGGCGAGCTGCAGTACCTGCTGGAGCCCGACCTCAAGGAGGCCCGCGGCGGCCTCCGGGACGCCACCGCGCTGCGCGCCGTGGCCGCCTCCTGGCTCGCGGACGCCCCGCGCGAGGGGCTCGCCGACGCCCGCCGGCGCCTGCTCGACGTACGGGACGCCCTGCATCTGGCGACCGGCCGGGCGACCGACCGCCTGGCCCTGCAGGAGCAGGACCAGGTGGCGGCCGAGCTGGAGCTGCTGGACGCGGACACCCTGCTGCGGCAGGTCTACGAGGCGGCGCGGGTCATCTCGTACGCCAGTGACGTCACCTGGCGCGAGGTGGGGCGCGTGCTGCGTGCGCGCGCCGTCCGGCCCCGGCTGCGCGCCATGCTGGGCGGCGGCAAACCCGTCGCGGAGCGGTCGCCGCTGGCCGAAGGGGTGGTGGAGCAGGAGGGCGAGGTGGTGCTCGCCCGCGCCGCGCGCCCCGAGCGCGATCCCGTGCTCCCCCTGCGCGCCGCGGCCGCCGCCGCGCAGGCCGGCCTGCCGCTCTCCCTGCACGCCGTACGGCGCATGGCCGCCACCGCGCGCCCCCTGCCCACGCCCTGGCCCGCCGAGGCCCGTGAGCAGCTGGTCACCCTGCTCGGCTCCGGCCGCCCGACCGTCGACGTCTGGGAGGCCCTGGAGGCGGAGGGCCTGATCAGCCGCCTGCTGCCGGACTGGGAACGGGTCCGCTGCCGCCCGCAGCGCAATGCCGTGCACGTGTGGACGGTCGACCGGCACCTCATCGAGACGGCCGTCCGCGCCTCCGAGCTCACCCGCCGTGTCAGCCGCCCCGACCTGCTCCTGGTCGCCGCCCTGCTGCACGACATCGGCAAGGGCTGGCCCGGCGACCACTCGGTGGCCGGCGGGATCATCGCCAAGGACGTCGCGGCGCGGATCGGCTTCGACCGCGCGGACGTGGAGGTGCTGTGCGCCCTGGTCCGCCACCACCTGCTGCTGATCGAGACGGCCACCCGCCGCGACCTCGACGATCCGGCCACGGTCCGCTCGGTCGCCGAGGCGGTCGGCAGCCAGAGCACCCTGGAGCTGCTGCACGCCCTGACCGAAGCCGACGCCCTCGCCACCGGCCCGGCGGCCTGGTCCTCCTGGCGCGGCTCCCTCGTCACCGACCTGGTCCGGCGGGTCTCCGCCGTGCTCGCCGGCGACGCCCCCGACGAGCCGGAGCCCGCCGCGCCCACCGCCGAGCACGAGCGACTGGCGATCGAGGCCTACCGCACGGGCGGCCCGGTCCTCGCGCTGCGCGCCCAGACGGAACCGGTCAGCGATGAGGAGGCGTCCGGCGAACCCCTCGGCGTGGAGCTGGTCATCGCCGTACCCGACCAGCCCGCCGTCCTCCCCGCCGTCGCCGGTGTCCTCGCCGTGCACCGCCTCACCGTCCGTACGGCGGAACTCCGCACCCTCGGCCTGCCGGACGACGTCGACGACGGCTCGGTGCTGCTGCTCAACTGGCGGGTGGCCGCCGAGTACGGCTCCCTGCCCCAGGCGACCCGGCTGCGCGCCGACCTGGTCCGCGCCCTGGACGGCACCCTGGACATCGCCGGCCGCCTGGCCGAACGGGACGCGGCCTATCCGAGGCGCCGGGGCTGGGTCGCCCCGCCTCCGCGGGTGACCGTCGCTCCGGCGGCCTCCCACCACGCCACGGTCATCGAGGTCCGCGCCCAGGACGCCCCGGGCCTGCTGTACCGGATCGGCATGGCCCTGGAGAAGGCGGCGGTGCGGGTGCGCAGCATGCACGTCAGCACGCTGGGCTCCAACGCGGTGGATGCGTTCTACGTCACCACGGGCACGGGGGCGCCACTGCCGGCCGAGGACGCGGGAACGCTGGCGCGCGTCCTGGAAGAGGCGCTGCGGGCGTGACCCCGCGGCCGTGCCATGTCCCTGCCCGCTCATCCAAGCGAGCGGGCAGGGACGAATAGGTTGCGCGGCCGGATACCCTGGAGGGCAGCCCGAACCGACTCCGACCTCGAGGACCGACGCCACCGTGTTCGATACCCTCTCCGACCGCCTCAGCGCGACTTTCAAGAATCTCCGCGGCAAGGGGCGCCTCAGCGAGGCGGACATCGACGCCACGGCGCGCGAGATCCGCATCGCGCTCCTCGAAGCGGACGTCGCCCTCCCTGTCGTGCGGACCTTCATCAAGAACGTCAAGGAAAGGGCACTCGGCGCCGAGGTCTCGCGCGCGCTGAACCCGGCCCAGCAGGTGCTGAAGATCGTCAACGACGAGCTCGTCACCATCCTCGGCGGCGAGACCCGGCGCCTGCGCTTCGCCAAGCAGCCGCCCACCGTGATCATGCTGGCGGGTCTGCAGGGTGCCGGTAAGACCACGCTCGCGGGCAAGCTCGCCCGCTGGCTGAAGGAGCAGGGCCACTCGCCGCTGCTGGTCGCCGCCGACCTCCAGCGCCCGAATGCCGTCAACCAGCTGAGCGTGGTCGCCGAGCGCGCCGGTGTCGCCGTCTACGCACCCGAGCCCGGCAACGGCGTCGGCGACCCCGTGAAGGTCGCCAAGGACTCCATCGACTTCGCGAAGTCGAAGGTCCACGACATCGTGATCGTGGACACCGCCGGCCGCCTCGGTATCGACGCCGAGATGATGCAGCAGGCCGCGGACATCCGCGACGCCGTCTCCCCGGACGAGATCCTGTTCGTCGTCGACGCGATGATCGGTCAGGACGCCGTCAACACCGCCGAGGCCTTCCGCGACGGCGTCGGCTTCGACGGCGTGGTGCTCTCCAAGCTCGACGGTGACGCCCGCGGTGGTGCCGCCCTGTCGATCCGGCAGATCACCGGCAAGCCGATCATGTTCGCGTCGAACGGCGAGAAGCTGGACGACTTCGACGCCTTCCACCCGGACCGGATGGCCTCCCGCATCCTCGACATGGGTGACCTGCTCACCCTGATCGAGCAGGCGGAGAAGACCTTCAGCCAGGAAGAGGCCGCCAAGATGGCCTCGAAGCTGGCGTCCAAGAAGGGCCAGGACTTCACCCTGGACGACTTCCTGGCCCAGATGGAGCAGGTCCGGAAGATGGGCTCCATCTCCAAGCTGCTCGGCATGCTCCCGGGCATGGGCCAGATCAAGGACCAGATCCAGAACATCGACGAGCGGGACGTCGACCGCACCGCCGCGATCATCAAGTCGATGACCCCGGGCGAGCGCCGGGACCCGATGATCATCAACGGTTCCCGCCGTGCCCGTATCGCCAAGGGTTCCGGCGTCGAGGTCAGCGCGGTGAAGAACCTGGTCGAGCGGTTCTTCGACGCCCGCAAGATGATGTCCCGCATGGCTCAGGGCGGCGGAATGCCGGGCATGCCGGGGATCCCGGGCATGGGCGGCGGCCCCGGCCGGCAGAAGAAGCAGGCGAAGAAGGCCAAGGGCAAGCAGCGCTCGGGCAACCCGATGAAGCGCAGGCAGCAGGAGCTGGAGGAGGCCCAGCGCCGCGAGGCCGCCGCACAGGGCGGAGGCGCCTTCGGGCTGCCGCAGCAGGGCGGCCAGGACTTCGAGCTGCCGGACGAGTTCAAGAAGTTCATGGGCTGACGTCCAGGACGTTCATGGGCTGAAGTCCAGGACGTTCATGGGCTGCATCCCGCTCGTACGACTCTGAGGGCGCCACCCCGGCCGCGGGGGGCGCCCTCAGCGCATGCCGACGTCCGCCAAATGCCTTAACGTCCAGATATGAGCGATGCGGCGCCACCACGCAAGACCCCTGATCAGCCGTGGCGCACCGAGGGCACCCCCGACGAATCGCCCCGGCGCCCCGGCGGGGGAAGGATCCGCGGCGGAAAGTGGTGGGGCCTGCTCGTCACCGCGGTGGTCGTCTTCCTGCTGGCCTACGTCGGGCTGAACTATCTCGGCCAGGGCAACCAGCCGACGATCTCGTACACGGAGTTCAGCAGGCAGGTCACGGCCGGCAACGTCGCCAAGATCTACTCCAAGGGTGACGCGATCCAGGGCCAGCTCAAGAGCGCGCGGGCCAATCCCGAGGGCGGCGGGAAGTACACCCGGTTCAAGACACAGCGCCCGGCCTTCGCCAGCGACAGGCTCTGGCAGAACCTGAGCAGCCATGGCGTCACGGTGACGGCACGCCCCGTCGTGCAGGAGCGCAGCCTGCTGTCCAACGTGCTGATGTCGCTGATCCCGATCGCGGTCCTGGTCGTGGTGTGGATCTTCTTCGCGCGGCGGCTCGGCGGGGCACTGCCCGGCGCGGGTGGCCTGTTCGGCCGCCGGGCGCCGCCCAAACCGGTCGGGCTGCGGCCGGGCACCGAGCGCACGACCTTCGCGGACGTGGCCGGCATCGACGAGGTCAAGGGCGAACTGGACGACGTCGTCGACTTCCTGGAGCACCCCGACGTCTACCGCCGGATGGGCGCGAAACTGCCCCGCGGTGTGCTGCTCGCGGGCCCGCCCGGCACCGGCAAGACGCTGCTCGCACGCGCGGTCGCGGGCGAGGCCGGCGTGCCGTTCTTCTCCGCCTCGGCGTCCGAGTTCATCGAGATGATCGTCGGCGTCGGCGCGTCCCGCGTGCGCGAACTGTTCGCCGAGGCCCGGAAGGTGGCGCCGTCGATCATCTTCATCGACGAGATCGACACCATCGGCCGGGCGCGCGCCGGCGGCGCTTCGATGAGCGGGCACGACGAGCGCGAGCAGACGCTGAACCAGATCCTCACGGAGATGGACGGCTTCTCGGGCGCGGAGGGCGTGATCGTCATCGCCGCGACCAACCGGGCGGACATCCTGGATCCGGCCCTGACCCGTCCGGGCCGCTTCGACCGAGTGGTCAACGTGGCCCCGCCGGACCGCGCCGGCCGCGAGTCGATCCTGCGCATCCACACCCGTGAGATCCCGCTCGCGCCCGACGTCGACCTGGCCCAGCTGGCCCGCGTCACCCCCGGCATGACGGGGGCGGACCTGGCCAATCTCGCCAACGAGGCCGCACTGCTCGCGGTCAAGCGCAAGCAGGAGCGGGTGACCGGGCCGGACCTGTCCGAGGCGCTGGAAAAGGTCCAGCTGGGCGCCGAACGCACTCTCGTGATGCCCGAGGAGGACCGCCGGCGCACCGCGTACCACGAGAGCGGCCACGCCCTCCTGGGCATGCTCCAGCCCGGCGCCGACCCCGTCCGCAAGATCACCATCGTGCCGCGCGGCCGGGCACTCGGGGTGACCATGTCCACGCCCGAGGTGGAGCGGTACGCCCACTCCGAGGAGTACCTGCGCGGCCGCATCATCGGCGCCCTGGGCGGGATGGCGGCGGAGGAGGTCGTCTACGGCGTGGTCACCACGGGCGCGGAGAACGACCTCGAACAGGTCACCAACATCGCGCGCGGGATGGTGGCCCGCTGGGGCATGAGCGAGCGGGTCGGCCGCCTGTCCGCCCTCCCGAGCGATGCCCAGCAGGCCTACGGGCTCTCCGCCGCCCCGCAGACCCTCGACGTGATCGACACGGAGATGCGGCGGATCGTGGACGAGTGCTACGAGGAGGCGTGCCGCAAACTCCGGGACCACCGCGGCCAGTTGGACGCCCTCGCCGAGGCGCTGCTGGAGAACGAGACACTGGAGGAGGCGGACGCGTACCGGATCGCCGGGATCACGCGCCTGACCAAGGAAACCGAGGTCTAGGCCACGCGGGCGACGAGGTAACGGAAGACGTTCGGCATCCACACCGTCCCGTCCGGGCGCCGGTACGGGTGCAGCGCCTCCGTCAGCTCCTTGTCGACCTGCTTGGCGTCCGTCGCCGCGATCGCCGCGTCGAACAGACCGGTCGACAGCAGCCCCCGTACGGCGCTGTCGACGTCGGCGTACCCGAACGGACAGGCCACCCGCCCCGAGCCGTCCGGCTTCAGCCCCGCCCGCTGGGCGACCTCCTCCAGGTCGTCCCGCCGGGCCGGCCGCCAGCTGCGCGCGCTGCGCAAGGGATCGGCCAGTTTCGTCGCCACCCGCAGCACCGAGGAGGTCGCGCAGCGCTCGGGCGGACCCCAGCCGGCCAGGACCACGGCGGCCCCGCGCGCGGCCAGCGGCAGCGCGTCCGCCAGCAGCTCACCGAGCCCCTCGGAGTCGCCCGCGAGGCACCCGATCGGCTCGAAGAGGGTCACCAGGCTGTAGGCGGCGGTCTCCGCCCCGGCCGCCTCGCGGGGTGAACCCGCGACGAGTTTCACGGCACGCGCGCGTGTACGGCCGCTCGCGCCGCGCCCCCCGCCGTCGCCGTACCGAGCGCGCCCGGCGTCACCGCGCACACCGCCGCGCGAGGCGCCCGGCAGCAGGCGCTCGCCGGCGAGGGCGAGCCGCTCGGGCGACGCGGCGTCGACACCGGTGACGGTGGCACCTCTGCCGGCCGCCAGCAGCAGCGCGAGCCCGGCGCCGCAGCGCAGCCCCAGCAGCCGGGTGGCGGGCCCCACTTCGAGTCGTTCGTAGACGGCTTCGTAGAGCGGTACCAGCATCCGCTCCTGGATCTCGGACCAGTCACGCGCGCGTGCGCACAGGTCCACGCGGGGTGCGGGATCCGCGTGAGGCACGTGCTGCCGCACGAGCGTAGGTGTCATAGGTAAGCGCCCCAATCCGCCGACAGTTCACCGCTGTGCCCGGTTGCGTGGCCCCCGTGCCGTGCGCGCGCAACTTCCCACGTATGTCAGGTAACTCCCGGCTCGCTGCGCCGTCCAGGGGTCGTAGGGCCCCGCTTGGGGTGATGGCGCGGGTGTGGCGAGATTTCACATCCCGGCAACCTGGATGGCCATACGGTGTCCGCGCCGGGAGGACCCGCCGGTACCGGGGGTCGCACAGCGCGGGGTAACGCCTCGCGCGTCACGGACGCTGACCGGAGTGAGACTTCACGACGAGAGCGGCCGAAACGCCTCTTGACTGGCGCCGGCCACACCCGCAGCAGGGTCTACGCGCAGGGTCGTACGGCGGACTACGCACCAGCTTGATATGAGCTGTGTGGCTTCTCCGCAGATCAGCGCACCCGCCCTCGTCCGGACGCATCAGCGGCAACTGACGGGTACGTGCAAATTATTTGGGATGCCCCGGAATAGGAACACATTCGAGCTCCCGCTCGTTGTCATTACGTGAGCACGACACAGACACCACCTGTACTCGCCGCAGAGCTGGCGCAGGCGTGGGCCGACATTCAGCGGTACCACCCCGAGCTGCCGGACCTTGCCGCGCCAGAGTCCCTGATCGGGGAGTCGTCGTCCGCGTGCGGACACGAGCTCTCCTTCGAACGACTGCTCCATGAGGCAGTCCACGGCATCGCCGCCGCCCGTGGGATCCGCGACACCTCCCGCGCCGGCCGCTACCACAACCGCCGTTTCCTCGCGATCGCCGAGGAACTGGGCCTCGACCATCCCGAGGAGCCGCACCCGAGCAGCGGTTTCTCACTGGTCACGCTCAACCCCGAGGCCAAGCGGCGCTACCGCCCGACCATCGAACGGCTGCAGCGCGCACTGAGGGCGCACACGGCGGCGACCACCTCGGACACCACCCGCACCTTCCGCGGCCCGGCCGCCCGGCACGGCTCCTCCGGCGGCGGCGTACGGGTCAAGGCGGTCTGCGACTGCGGTCGCAACGTCCGCGTGGTCCCCTCGGTCCTCGCCCAGGCACCCATCGTCTGCGGCGGCTGCGGCAAGCCGTTCAGGATCCCGGAGGTCGCGGGGGCGGCGTGACCGCGTGCCGCGAAGGGCCGGCATCTCGTGGGTGCCGGATCGCGGGGCGTCAATTTCACAGCACCGGGCAGCGCACCCGACGTGACCTCACCTCCACGCCGGGTGCCTCCCAGGCATGCCCGCAGCCCGCCTGCCCGCCCCGGCCCAAAGCGACCGGCAGGGTATGGCACAATGGCTAGCTGTACTCGACAGCCGCACAGGACCCCTCTCTCCTCCGGCTGACGCGTCCGTCGGGCACTCGGGTACCGCAACCCCACGCGGCAGCTCGCCGTGCCCAACCACGTCAAATCCAGGAGAACCCACTCCCGTGGCAGTCAAGATCAAGCTGAAGCGTCTGGGCAAGATCCGTTCGCCTCACTACCGCATCGTCGTCGCCGACTCCCGTACCCGCCGTGACGGCCGGGCCATCGAGGAGATCGGCAAGTACCACCCGACCTACAACCCGTCGGTCATCGAGGTGGACGCCGAGCGCGTGGCGTACTGGCTGGGTGTCGGCGCGCAGCCGACCGAGCCCGTTCTCGCCATCCTGAAGAAGACCGGCGACTGGCAGAAGTTCAAGGGCGAGCCGGCTCCCGCGCCGCTGCTCACCGCCGAGCCCAAGCCGGCCCGTCCGTCGTTCGAGGCCCTCGGCGGCGACGACGAGGGCAAGGGTGAGGCGATCACCCAGAAGAAGAAGGCCGAGAAGAAGGACGAGGCGGCTGCTGAGTCCTCTGCGGCTGAGTCGACCGAGGCCTGAGCAGCATGCTCGAAGAGGCGCTTGAGCACCTCGTGAAGGGCATCGTCGACAACCCTGACGATGTGCAGGTCGCCTCGCGCAACCTGCGCCGTGGGCGCGTGCTCGAGGTCCGGGTCCACCCGGACGACCTCGGCAAGGTGATCGGCCGCAACGGCCGCACCGCGCGCGCTCTGCGTACCGTCGTGGGCGCCATCGGCGGTCGCGGTGTCCGCGTCGACCTCGTCGACGTGGACCACGTCCGCTGACGCTTCATAGCAACCGGCTCGGGCCGGGGAGGGCCACTGGGCCGTCCCCGGCCCGCAGTCGTATGACAGGAGATCAAGCACAGTGCAGCTGGTAGTCGCACGGATCGGCCGCGCCCACGGCATCAAGGGCGAGGTCACCGTGGAGGTACGAACCGACGAGCCGGAACTGCGGCTCGCCCCGGGCGCCGTCCTGGCCACCGACCCGGCCTCCACCGGGCCCCTCACCATCGCCACCGGCCGGGTCCACAGCGGCCGTCTCCTGCTGCGCTTCGAGGGCGTCACCGACCGCAACGCGGCCGAGGCCCTGCGCAACACCCTCCTGATCGCCGAGATCGACCCGGAGGAGCTGCCCGAGGGCGAGGACGAGTACTACGACCACCAGCTCATCGACCTCGACGTGGTCACCGAGGACGGGGCGGAGGTCGGCCGGATCACCGAGATCTCGCACCTGCCCTCGCAGGACCTGTTCATCGTGGAACGCCCGGACGGCAGTGAGGTGCTGATCCCCTTCGTGGAGGAGATCGTCACCGAGATCGACCTGGAGGAGCAGAAGGCGGTCATCGCCCCGCCGCCGGGCCTGATCGACGACCGAGCCGAGATCGCCTCGTCCAGGGACTCGGGAGACGAGTCGTAATGCGCCTCGACGTCGTCACGATCTTCCCCGAGTACCTGGACCCGCTGAACGTCTCCCTCGTGGGCAAGGCACGCGCGCGTGGACAGCTCGATGTCCATGTGCACGATCTGCGCTCGTGGACGTACGACCGCCACAACACCGTCGACGACACCCCGTACGGCGGCGGCCCCGGCATGGTCATGAAGACCGAGCCCTGGGGCGACGCCCTGGACACGGTCCTCGCCGACGGCTACGAGACCGGCGCCACGGCCCCCGCGCTGATCGTGCCCACCCCCAGCGGCCGCCCCTTCACCCAGGAACTCGCCGTGGAGCTCTCCGAGCGCCCCTGGCTGATCTTCACGCCCGCGCGTTACGAGGGCATCGACCGGCGTGTCATGGACGAGTACGCCACGCGCGTGCCCGTCCACGAGGTCTCCATCGGCGACTATGTGCTGGCCGGCGGCGAGGCGGCCGTCCTGGTCATCACGGAGGCCGTGGCGCGGCTGCTGCCCGGCGTCCTCGGCAACGCCGAGTCCCACCGCGACGACTCCTTCGCGCCCGGCGCGATGGCGAGCCTCCTGGAAGGCCCCGTCTACACCAAGCCGCCCGTCTGGCGCGGCCGGGACATCCCGGACGTGCTGCTCAGCGGCCACCACGGCAGGATCGCCCGCTGGCGCCGCGACGAGGCCCTCAGGCGTACGACCGCCAACCGGCCCGACCTGATCGAGCGCTGCGACCCCGAGGCCTTCGACAAGAAGGACCGCGAGATGCTCTCCATCCTGGGCTGGGAACCGGACCCGGAAGGCCACCCGTACGGCCGATTTTGGCGGCGGGCCGGGGGCGTGGAACAATAGACCGCTGTTGTGCGCCCGTCCGGCGTGCGCCCCTGCCACAGGGGGACACGACGCCCGCCCCGACCCGCACACGGCTTCATCAAACACCTAGTTGCCGTTGATGACCTGTGGCATCAGCGAAGAAAGCAGACGAAATGTCTCACCTGCTCGACTCCGTCGACGCCGCGTCGCTGCGCAGCGACATCCCGGCCTTCCGCCCGGGTGACACCGTCAACGTCCACGTCCGCGTCATCGAGGGCAACCGCTCCCGTGTGCAGCAGTTCAAGGGCGTTGTGATCCGTCGCCAGGGCTCCGGTGTCCGCGAGACCTTCACGGTCCGCAAGGTCTCGTTCTCCGTCGGCGTCGAGCGCACCTTCCCGGTGCACACCCCGATCGTCGAGAAGATCGAGCTGGTCACCCGTGGTGACGTGCGCCGCGCCAAGCTGTACTACCTCCGTGACCTGCGCGGCAAGGCCGCGAAGATCAAGGAGAAGCGCGAGAGCTGAGCGCTTCCCCGGTGTCAAGGCCCTGACCGGGCGCACAGCTGAGCCGGATAGCATCTGGCTCCGATGGACACCGAAGCACAGCCGACGGAACGCGACCGCTCCTCCCACCCGGATTCCCCGGGGCCGGAGGGATGGTCGCGTTTCGCGTTGGTGGCGCGGATCGCCGACTGGCTGCCGGGCGGCCGGATCACCCTCACGCTCTTCTGCTGCCTGGCGTTTTTGCTCGGCCTCAACGCTTTCGTGGTGCAACCGTTCCAGATTCCGAGCGGATCCATGGAACAGGGCTTGAGGATCGGGGACCGCGTTCTCGTAAATAAGTTGGCGTACCGTTTCGGTGCCCAGCCGCGCCGCGGCGATGTGATCGTGTTCGACGGCACGGGGTATTTCGGGGACGCCGACTACATCAAGCGGGTGGTCGGTACGGGGGGAGACCATGTGGTCTGCTGCGACAGGCAGGGGAGGATCGAGGTGAACGGCCGCGCCGTCGACGAGTCGGCGTTCCTCCATCCCGGGGACAGCGCCTCCGGCGTGCCCTTCGACGTCGTCGTACCCGCCGGCCGTCTGTTCGTCCTCGGCGACCACCGCAGCGACTCCAGCGACTCCCGCGACCACCTCGGCTCGCCCGGCGGTGGCATGATCCCGGTCGGCGACGTCATCGGCCGCGCCGACTGGATCCTGTGGCCGTACGACCACTGGACGCACCTGACGCGGCCCTCCGCCTACGCGCGCGTGCCCGCTCCGGAGGGCGCGCATGGGTAACCGCGGCAAACCGCGCGGGGTGCCCAGCAACCCCGCCGACAATCTGCTGCCCACCGGATCGCGCCGCACCTCCGCGCCCGGCGGCGGCCGCACGCGCGCGGAGCGGCGGAAACTCCAGCGGAAGGTCAAACGCAAGCGCAGGCGTTCAGCCGTTCGGGAGATCCCCCTTCTGGTCGGTGTCGCCGTCCTCATAGCGCTGGTCCTGAAGACCTTCCTCGTCCAGGCGTTCGTGATCCCGTCCGGCTCGATGGAGCAGACGATCCGGATCGGCGACCGCGTCCTGGTCGACAAGTTCACCCCCTGGTTCGGTGCCACGCCGCAGCGCGGGGACGTCGTCGTCTTCCACGACCCGGGCGGCTGGCTGGCCGACGAGCAGACGGCCAAGAAGCACGACCCGGTCGTCGTCAAGCAGCTCAAGGAAGGCCTCACCTTCATCGGCCTGCTGCCCTCCGACAACGAGAAGGACCTGATCAAGCGGGTCATCGGGGTCGGCGGCGACCACGTCAAGTGCTGCGACGCGCAGGGCCGGGTCACCGTCAACGGCGTCCCCCTCACCGAAGGGGATTACATCTATCCGGGTGACGCCCCGTCCGCCCAGCCCTTCGACATCACCGTCCCCAAGGGCCGGCTGTGGGTCATGGGCGACCACCGGGGCAACTCCGCGGACTCCCGTTTCCACCAGAACACCTCGTACGGCGGAACGGTGTCCGAGAAATCCGTGGTGGGCCGAGCCGTCGCCATCGGCTGGCCGATCGGCCACTGGACACGCCTTGAGGAACCTAAAACCTTCGCAAGCGTCGCCGACTCCACGGCGGGTGCGACCGCCGGTCGCTCACCGTCGCATAGGGTTGCCTCCGAGAATCCGAACGGAACGACCCAGCTCCCGACCCCTGCGGAACTCCCGCTCGTTATGGGAGTAGTGGGCCTGCGTCGTATGCGGTGCAGGCGGCGGCACAGAGTAAGGAGTTGGCGTGGGGGATGTGGCGGTTGGCGCACGGTCGGGGCACGACGGCGAGGAGCACCGCGGGCACCCCGTGGAAGACAACGCCCCCGTGCCGGACGGCGCCATGACTTCCGGGAATGACGCGGCGGGCGACGAGGGCACGCCGGACGACGGGCAGCGGCCGAGGGCCGAGGGCGCCGGTGCGGGCCAATCCGCGGACCGGTCGAGGAAGCCACGCTCCTTCTGGAAGGAGCTGCCGATCCTCGTGGTCATCGCGCTGGTGCTGGCGCTGCTGATCAAGACGTTCCTGGTGCAGGCGTTCTCGATCCCGTCCGCCTCGATGCAGAACACCCTCCAGGTGGGTGACCGCGTCCTGGTCGACAAGCTCACCCCGTGGTTCGGCTCCAAGCCCGAGCGCGGCGAGGTCGTGGTCTTCCACGACCCGGACGACTGGCTGGCGGGCGAACCGGCGCCGAGCCCGAACGCGGTGCAGAAGGTCCTCAGCTGGATCGGTCTGATGCCGTCCGCCAACGAGAAGGACCTCATCAAGCGCGTGATCGGCGTCGGCGGCGACACGGTCCAGTGCAAGGGCGACGGACCGCTGCTGGTCAACGGCCACGCCCTGAACGAGCCGTACGTCTACCCCGGCAACACGCCGTGCACCGACGACGAGCTGGGCGGCCAGTTCAAGGTGACGGTCCCCAAGGGCTACATCTGGGTGATGGGCGACCACCGCCAGAACTCCCGTGACTCCCGGTACAACCAGTCGGACAAGCACCACGGCATGGTCCCGGTCGGCGACGTCGTGGGCCGCGCGATCGTCAAGGCCTGGCCGATCAACCGCTGGGGCACCCTGCCGATCCCGGACACCTTCGACCAGCCCGGCATCAACCAGCAGACCTCGGCCTCCGCCGCCCTGACGGTGGCCCCGCAGGGCGTGGCCATCGCGGCGGTGCTGCCGGTGGCGATCTGGCGCCGCCGGCGCTCGGACCGGCTGGAGTCCAAGTTCGAGCGGAAGACGGTCGCGGGCAGCCGGTGACCGCACAGGCCCCGGTGCTCCCCGACGGCTGGACGGTGGACCGTCTGCGCGCCCACTCCGGCGACGCGCGTGCGATCCCGCTGTCGCCGGACCGGTTGGTGTACCTCGAGGACGGCAGCGGCGGCGATCCCGAGCGGCTGCGCCCCTCGCACGTGCTGGCCTTCGGCGAGCTCTGCCTCGTCGGTCACGACGGCGAGTGGTACATGGGCTGCCTCGGTGACGACGGCTCGGTGGGTTGCTGGGCCTCCTACGGGCCCGACCTGGCCGAGGCGATCCGGAACCTGTGAGTCCGGCGACTGCCGTGCCTTTGCCCCCGGTCCGGCAGCGGCCGTGAAACAGGGGCTGCCCCTGCACGGTACTGCCGGGTAGGGTGCGGGTCCATGGGTGGCGAGAGCACGACGCGTACGGCCCCGCACAGCGGCGGGACAGGCACGGCACAGCCTGGCGGCAGCCGGCTCGGACAACGGCTGTCCTCGGTGGCCGTGGCCCTGGGCCTGGTGCTGTTCCTCGGCGGATTCGGCTGGGCAGCGGTGACCTACCGGCCGTACACCGTGCCCACGAGCTCCATGACCCCCACGATCGACGCCGGTGACCGCGTGCTGGCACAGAAGGTCGACGGCAGCGAGGTCAAGCGCGGTGACGTGGTCGTCTTCGAGGACAAGAGCTGGGTCACCAACGCCAAGGTGGTCAAGCGCGTGGTCGCGGTCGGCGGCGACACCGTCTCCTGCTGCACGAACGGCAAGCTGACCGTCAACGGCAAGCAGATCGACGAGCCCTATCTGCCCAAGGGCAGCCTGGCCGAGATCAAGAACATCCCGACGGTGACCGTCCCCCAGGGCCGTCTGTTCCTCCTCGGTGACGAGCGCCAGGGCTCCCTGGACTCCACGGCCCACCTCACCGACGCGGCCAAGGGCACGGTCTCCCGCGACGCCGTGACCGCCCGCGTGGACGCGGTCATCTGGCCGTGGAAGGGCTCGCTCAAGCGCCCCACCGGCTTCGAGGCCCTGGGCACCCTCTCCCGGCCCGGGCCACTGTCCACGATCGAGCTGCTGATCGTGGCCGGTGCCGTCCTCGTCCTGGCCGGTGGCGCCTACGGCCCGATCGCGGGGCGCATGAGCCGCTCCCGCGCGCGTGCCGCCCGCCCGGAGGCGGCCGGTGTCCGCTGAGGCCACGCGGACCGGCGAGGACTCGTACGAGGGCGGGCTGCGCAAGGTGGCCCGGGTGGTCCTCCTCGATCCGGAGGACCGCATCCTCCTCCTGCACGGCCATGAGCCGGACGATCCGGCCGACGACTGGTGGTTCACCCCCGGTGGCGGCCTGGAGGGCGCCGAGACGCGCGAGGAGGCCGCGCTCAGGGAACTCGCCGAGGAGACCGGCATCACCGACGTCGAACTCGGTCCGGTGCTGTGGCGCCGCATGTGCTCCTTCCCGTTCGCGGGCCGACGCTGGGACCAGGACGAGTGGTACTACCTGGCCCGTACGACGCAGACGGCGACCGCGGCGCAGGGGCTGACGGAGCTGGAGCGGCGCAGTGTCGCCGGAGCACGCTGGTGGACGTGTCAGGAACTGACCCGGGCACATGAGACGGTGTATCCGACCAGGCTCGCCGGGCTGCTGCGCACGCTGCTCGACGAGGGTCCCCCGGCCAGTCCTGTGATCCTCGACGCGGAAATCGTCTGAGGGGCCGTCGGACTGGCGCACAATGGGGGGATCGCACGGCTGAAGGGGAACATGCCATGAGCGCCGAGGACCTCGAGAAGTACGAGACCGAGATGGAGCTGAAGCTCTACCGGGAGTACCGAGATGTCGTCGGTCTGTTCAAATACGTGATCGAGACCGAGCGGCGTTTCTATCTCACCAACGACTACGAGATGCAGGTGCACTCGGTGCAGGGTGAGGTGTTCTTCGAGGTGTCGATGGCTGACGCCTGGGTCTGGGACATGTACCGGCCGGCGCGCTTCGTGAAGCAGGTGCGGGTCCTCACGTTCAAGGACGTGAACATCGAGGAGCTGAACAAGAGCGACCTGGAGCTTCCGGGCGGGTGATCCCGCCTCGCGCTTGCGGGTGACGGAGTTTTCCACAACCGCCGAGTTGTCCACCAAGATCAACAACTTGGGGCGGGATGCGTGACGGTTGGCGCCGGAGGTGGTGCCGACATGAACAGGGCACGCAACGGACTCGGCAAGTACGGCGAGGACCTGGCCGCCCGGCGGCTGGCCGAGGCCGGGATGACGGTCCTGGAGCGCAACTGGCGTTCCGGCAGGTCCGGCGAGATCGACATCGTGGCCAGGGACGGAGACGCCCTGGTCGTGTGCGAGGTGAAGACGCGCAGGGGCGGGACCTTCCAGCATCCGATGGCCGCGATCACACCGGCGAAGGCCGATCGCCTGCGCGGTCTGGCGGAACGCTGGATCGAGGCCCACGGAGGAGCCCCGCCGGGCGGCGTGCGCATCGACCTGATCGGCGTCCTGCTGCCCCACCGCGGCGCCCCGTCCGTCGAGCACGCCCGGGGGGTGGCCTGAATGGGATTCGCGCGCACCTGCTCCGTGGCCCTGGTCGGCGTCGAGGGAGTGGTCGTAGAGGTCCAGGCCGACCTGGAACCCGGCGTCGCCGCCTTCACCCTGGTCGGCCTCCCGGACAAGAGCCTCACGGAGAGCAGGGACCGGGTCCGGGCTGCGGTGGTGAACTCGGGTGGCGAGTGGCCGCAGAAGAAGCTCACCGTCGGCCTCAGCCCGGCGTCGGTCCCCAAAGCCGGTTCCGGCTTCGACCTGGCCGTCGCCTGCGCGGTGCTCGGCGCCGCCGAGCGGATCGATCCGCGTGTCCTCGCGGACATCGTCATGATCGGGGAGCTGGGGCTGGACGGCCGGGTCCGGCCGGTCCGCGGCATTCTGCCGTCCGTCCTCGCCGCGGCCGACGCCGGCTACGAGCAAGTGGTCGTGCCCGAGTGCGCCGCCGCCGAGGCCTCGCTGGTCCCCGGCGTCTCCGTGCTCGGCGTGCGCAGCCTGCGGCAGCTCGTCGCGGTCCTCACCGAGGAGCCCGTCCCCCAGGAGGAACCGGACGAGCAGGGCCGCCCCGACCCCCTCCTGGCCGGTCTGCGCGTGCCGGGCACGGGCGCGGCCACCGGTATGCACAGTGTCGGGTCCGCGCAGCACGAACACGATCACGACCTGGCGGACGTCGTGGGCCAGACCTCGGCCCGTACGGCCGTGGAGGTGGCCGCCGCCGGTGGGCACCACCTGTTCCTCGAGGGCCCGCCCGGCGCGGGCAAGACGATGCTCGCCGAGCGGCTGCCCGCCGTCCTGCCCCGGCTCACCAGGGAGGAGTCGCTGGAGGTCACGGCGGTGCACTCGGTGGCCGGGCTGCTGCCGCCGGGCAAGCCGCTCATCGACGTGGCTCCCTACTGCGCCCCGCACCACTCGGCCACGATGCAGTCGCTCGTCGGCGGAGGCCCCGGGATCGCACGACCGGGGGCGGTCTCCCTCGCCCATCGCGGCGTGCTGTTCCTGGACGAGGCGCCCGAGTTCCACAGCCAGACCCTGGACGCCCTGCGGCAGCCGCTGGAGTCGGGCCACGTCGTGATCGCGCGCAGCGCCGGCGTCGTCCGGTTCCCGGCCCGCTTCCTCATGGTGCTGGCGGCCAATCCCTGCCCCTGTGGACGCTTCTCGCAACGCGACTCCCTGTGCGAGTGCCCGCCGTCGGCGATCCGCCGCTACCAGTCCCGGCTCTCCGGCCCGCTGCTGGACCGCGTGGACCTGCGCGTAGAGGTCGATCCGGTCACCCGGACCCAGCTCACCGAACCCGGCGCCCGGGGCGAGTCCACGGCGACCGTGGCCGAGCGGGTACGGCAGGCCCGTGAGCGCACGGCGGCCCGCCTGGCCGGGAGCCCCTGGCGCACCAACAGCGAAGTCCCCGGCCGGGAGCTGCGCAGCCGCCACCACCCCGTCGCCGGCGCGATGGACGAGGCCGAGCGCAACCTCGAGCGGGGTGTGCTCACCGCCCGGGGCATCGACCGGGTCCTGCGCGTCGCCTGGACGGTCGCCGACCTCGTCGGACACGACCGCCCGGACGCCACCGACGTCGCCCTCGCCCTGCAGCTGCGCACCGGAGTACCGCGAGGGGTGCCGATGGCCATCGGGGCCCTGACATGACCACGAGCGAGGACCCCGGAGAGGAGTTGCTCGGGCGGGTCCTTCTCTGTCGGGTGGTCGAGCCGGGGGACGAGGCCGGTGGGCGGTGGGTGCGGGAGCTCGGGGTGGGGGAGGTGGTGCGGCGGCTGCGGGAGGGGGTGCCGGCCGCCTTGCCGGGGGTGAGCGAGGCGCGGTGGGCCGGGCTGGTCGCGCGGGCCCGGCGGGCCGTGCCGGAGCGGGATCTGGCGGTGGCCGCAGAGGCCGGGGCGCGGTTCGTGGCCCCCGGGGACGCCGAGTGGCCCGGGCAGCTCGATGATCTCGGGGATGCCCGGCCGCTCGGACTGTGGGTGCGCGGGCGGCCCAGTCTGCGGATGTGGGCGCTCCGGTCCGTGGCCGTGGTGGGGGCGCGGGCCTGCACCGAGTACGGCACCCACGTCGCCGCCACCCTCGCCGGAGGCCTCGCCGAGCGGGGCTGGGTGGTGGTCTCGGGTGGCGCGTACGGCATCGACGGCGCCGCCCACCGAGGCGCCCTGGCCGCCCGCGGAGCCACCGTCGCCGTCCTGGCCTGCGGCGTCGACCGGCCCTACCCGCGCGGTCACGCCGCCCTGATCAACCGGATCGCGGAACAGGGACTGGTGGTGGGCGAGTTGCCCCCGGGCGACCATCCGACCCCCAGCCGGTTCATCCTCCGCAACCGCGTCATCGCCGCGCTGACCAGGGGCACCGTCGTCGTGGAGGCCGCCTGCCGCAGCGGCTCGCTGGCCACCGCGCGGGCGGCAGGGCGCCTGGGGCGGTTCACCATGGGCGTGCCCGGCCCGGTCACCAGCGCACTCTCCGCCGGCGTGCACGAACTGCTGCGCGCGGAGGCCACCCTGGTCACCGACGCCGCGGAAGTCGTCGAACTCGTGGGTGACATGGGCGAACTGGCCCCACCCCGCAAGGGCCCCGTGCTCCCGCGTGACCTGCTGGAACCCGCCGCCCGGGCCGTCCTCGCCGCCCTGCCCGGCAACCGGGCGGCCGGCGTCGAGGAGATCGCGCTCGGCACACCGACCACCCGGGACGAGGCGATCGCGAGACTGTACGAACTCCGAGCACTTGGGTACGTCGAACGACATGGCGACGGCTGGAAGTTGACACGCCAGGCGGTGATGTCGGTCCGTACCGGTCACGGTCGGTGCTGACCGAGCGTGTTCGGCCGTCCGGGGGAACCGCCGACGCCCTTGAGGTTTCCCGGAGTTGACGCTCGGGCCGGTCACGCAGAGCGAGCTGCGAAACCCGCGCACGAGACCGGCGGGAGCGCCCCGCGCACGGGTGGAGCCGCACTGTTCGCACACCGCGACACCTCAGTCACGCTACGCTCACGAAGACGCCCGCACAGAATGCGCCAACTCGACACCAGACCGACAGCTCACCCAGGCAGCCCACTTCCCCCCACCGAATCCCACCCCGTCTCACTTCACAGCACTTCACGGCACTTCACGGCAGAACGGCACAAGGCGACGAATGCCCCAGCACACCTCCGGGTCCGACCGGGCGGCGATCCCCCCAGCCGCCCGCGACGGTGGCAGCGTGCGGCCGCCCGCTCCCTCGACGCTCGACGAGCTGTGGCGGTCGTACAAGGCGACGGGGGACGACCGGCTGCGGGAGCAGCTGATCCTGCACTACTCGCCACTCGTGAAATACGTCGCGGGCCGGGTGAGCGTCGGCCTGCCGCCCAACGTCGAGCAGGCGGACTTCGTCTCCTCCGGCGTCTTCGGGCTGATCGACGCGATCGAGAAGTTCGACATCGACCGGGAGATCAAGTTCGAGACGTACGCGATCACCCGGATCCGGGGCGCCATGATCGACGAGCTGAGGGCGCTGGACTGGATCCCGCGGTCGGTGCGGCAGAAGGCGCGGAACGTGGAACGGGCCTACGCCACCCTGGAGGCGCGGCTGCGGCGCACCCCGAGCGAGGCCGAGGTCGCCGCCGAGCTGGACATGGAGGTCGATGAACTCCACGCCGTGTTCAGCCAGTTGTCGCTGGCCAACGTGGTCGCGCTGGAGGAGCTGCTGCACGTCGGCAGTGAGGGCGGGGACAGGCTCAGCCTCATGGACACCCTGGAGGACACCGCCGCGGACAACCCCGTGGAGGTCGCCGAGGACCGGGAACTGCGCCGCTTCCTGGCGCGGGCGATCAACACGCTGCCCGAGCGGGAGAAGACCGTGGTCACGCTGTACTACTACGAGGGCCTCACCCTCGCCGAGATCGGCAACGTCCTCGGGGTCACCGAGAGCCGGGTCAGCCAGATCCACACCAAGTCGGTGCTGCAGCTGCGGGCCAAGCTGGCGAGCTTCGGGCGCTGAGGCCGGCGGCGCGGGGCCGAGTGGCTCCCGTTCGGCCGGGGGCGTCCGTAAAGTGGTTGACGTGCCAAGGATTCGAGCGGCCTCCGTGGCCGAGCACCGGTCGATGCAGCGAGCCGCCCTGCTGGACGCGGCCCGGTCGTTGCTGTCCGAGGGCGGGACGGAAGCGCTGACGTTTCCCGCGCTGGCCGAGCGGACCGGGCTGGCGCGGTCGTCCGTGTACGAGTACTTCCGGTCGCGGGCCGCGGTGGTCGAGGAGCTGTGCGAGGTCGACTTCCCGGTGTGGGCGGCGGAGGTGGCGGCCGCGATGGAGCGGGCCGGGTCCGCCGAGGGCAAGGTCGAGGCCTATGTGCGGCAGCAGCTGGCGCTGGTCGGGGACCGGCGGCATCGGGCGGTCGTCGCCATCTCCGCGAGCGAGCTGGACGCCGGGGCGCGGGAGAAGATCCGGGCGGCGCACGGCGGGCTCGTCGCGATGATCGCCGAGGCGCTCGGGGAGATGGGGCACGAGCAGCCCCGGCTGGCGGCGATGTTGCTGCAGGGGGTCGTGGATGCGGCGGTGCGGCGCATCGAGCTCGGTGCGGCCGAGGATCCTGCGGTGGTGACGGATGCGGCGGTGGCCATGGCGCTGGGGGGTGTGAAGGGCTGAGCCCGGCTGTCGCCGGGCGGGCGGCGGTGTTTCGCTCGCCCGCGCTTGCGGGGCGCCGCTGCGCTCACCCGTGCCGCCCCAGCGGTACGACCGCCCGCAGCCGCGCGGGTGTGCTCGCCCGCAGCTACCCCGGAATCGGCACCCCCAGCACCGGGAGCAGTCTCGGTGGCCCCCTGTGCAGCAGCCACGGTGGGAGCAGGGAGAGAGGGTCCAGGTAGGTCTCTCCCCGGCGCAGGCCCCAGTGGAGGCACGAAGTGGGGCAGTGGGGGGCGGCCGTCGGTTCCACCGTGCCCAGCGCCTGACCCGCCTCCACCTCGTCCCCCTTGTGGACCAAGGCGGTCACCGGTTCGTACGTCGTGCGGAGATCCGTGCCCGTCAGGTTGACCGAGACGACCCCGCGCCCGGCCACCCGGCCCGCGAAGGACACCCGGCCCGGGGCGACCGCCCGCACCTCGGAACCGGCCGGGGCCGCCAGGTCCACACCCCGGTGTCCGGGGCCGTACACCGTCGCCGGTGGCTCCCAGCCCCGTAACACCAGGGGCCGGACGCCCACCGGCCAGGTGCGCGCGACGGCCGGGACCGGGGTGTCAGGGGGCGGTGCGGGGGCCGGAGTCGGGGCCTCCGCCCAGGACCGGGAGGGGACCAGGGCGGCCAGGACCAGGCCGAGGAGCAGACCCGTCGACAGCAGGACATATCGCATGGCTTCTCGCATGCGACAACCGTCCCGCACCCCCGCCGATCATGGCCGGGGGCTGTGCACAACCCACCGGTTGTGGACAGCGGCGTCACCCGGTGCCCCGGCGGTCCCGTACACTTCTTCTGGCGATCCGGGTCACCGGGTCGACTTCGCACGCCCCGACACCGGGCCGGTCACCGGTCGGTGTCAGCGCCTCTCGGTCCTTCGCGGCAAGGCGCGTCGCGGGCGTCAGGCGCGGGAGCCGTCCGGCACCCGCGGCACAACCGAGAAACTCAAGGAGATACGGCCATGGCCGTCGTCACGATGCGGGAGCTGCTGGAGAGCGGCGTCCACTTCGGTCACCAGACCCGTCGCTGGAACCCGAAGATGAAGCGCTTCATCTTCACCGAGCGCAACGGCATCTACATCATCGACCTGCTCCAGTCGCTGTCGTACATCGACCGCGCCTACGAGTTCGTCAAGGAGACCGTCGCCCACGGCGGCACGGTCATGTTCGTCGGCACCAAGAAGCAGGCGCAGGAGGCCATCGCCGAGCAGGCCACCCGCGTCGGCATGCCCTACGTCAACCAGCGCTGGCTGGGCGGCATGCTCACCAACTTCTCGACCGTCTACAAGCGTCTGCAGCGCCTGAAGGAGCTCGAGCAGATCGACTTCGAGGACGTCGCCGCGTCCGGTCTGACCAAGAAGGAGCTTCTCGTGCTCTCGCGCGAGAAGGCCAAGCTGGAGAAGACCCTCGGTGGTATCCGCGAGATGCAGAAGGTGCCGAGCGCCGTCTGGATCGTGGACACCAAGAAGGAGCACATCGCCGTCGGTGAGGCCCGGAAGCTGAACATCCCGGTCGTCGCGATCCTCGACACCAACTGCGACCCCGACGAGGTCGACTACAAGATCCCGGGCAACGACGACGCGATCCGCTCCGTCACCCTGCTCACCCGTGTGATCGCCGACGCCGTCGCCGAGGGCCTCATCGCCCGTTCCGGCGTCGCCACCGGCGAGAAGGGCGAGAAGGCCGCGGGCGAGCCGCTCGCCGAGTGGGAGCGTGACCTGCTCGAGGGCGAGAAGAAGGCCGACGAGGCCGAGAAGCCGGCCGAGGCTCCGGCCGCCGAGGCCGCTGAGGCCGAGGAGAAGGCCGCCGAGGGCGAGCAGGCCTGACGCAGGCGTTGACGGCGGGGGCGGTACTTCAACCGACAGCGCCTCCGGCGCGGTCAAGTCCGCCCCCGCTGTTCACCCGTAGGTCGGTACGACGTATGCGTTCCGCGGCTACATGTGGAGCGCAAACCGTGCGGATCTGAAGATCTTCCAGACTTCGAGAAAGACTCACAGACTCATGGCGAACTACACCGCCGCCGACGTCAAGAAGCTCCGTGAGCTCACCGGCGCCGGCATGATGGACTGCAAGAAGGCGCTGGACGAGGCCGAGGGCAACGTCGAGAAGGCCGTCGAGGCGCTGCGCATCAAGGGCCAGAAGGGCGTCGCCAAGCGCGAGGGCCGCTCCGCCGAGAACGGCGCGGTGGTCTCCATCATCGCCGACGACAACTCCTCCGGTGTCCTGGTCGAGCTGAAGTGCGAGACCGACTTCGTCGCCAAGGGCGAGAAGTTCCAGGCCGTCGCCAACAAGATCGCCGAGCACGTCGCCGCGACCTCCCCGGCCGACCTCGAGGCCCTGCTCGCCTCCGAGATCGAGGCCGGCAAGACCGTCCAGGCGTTCGTGGACGAGGCCAACGCCAACCTCGGCGAGAAGATCGTCCTGGACCGCTTCGCGCAGTTCTCCGACGGCTTCGTGCTCGCCTACATGCACCGCACCATGCCCGACCTGCCCCCGCAGATCGGTGTCCTGGTCGAGCTCGACAAGCCGAACGCCGAGGTCGCCAAGGGCGTCGCCCAGCACATCGCCGCCTTCGCGCCGAAGTACCTCTCCAAGGACGAGGTGCCGGCCGACGTCGTCGAGACCGAGCGCCGCATCGCCGAGGAGACCACCCGCGCCGAGGGCAAGCCCGAGGCCGCGGTCGCCAAGATCGTCGAGGGTCGCCTCAACGGCTTCTTCAAGGACGCCACGCTGCTCGGCCAGCCGTACGCGCTCGACAACAAGAAGTCGGTCCAGAAGGTGCTGGACGAGGCCGGTGTCACCCTGAAGCGCTTCTCGCGCATCAAGGTCGGCATCTGAGCCCGTTCCGCGATCGACGCGCGACCCACGGGGAATTCTCGGTAGGGTCGACAGCAGTCGTCCGCGCACACCGCCACACCCCGGGGTGGGGCGGACGGCAGCAGATCTGACGAGGAGGCCATTGCCGCGCATGGGAGCGAAAAGCGACCCCACCGGCAATGGCCTTCTTCGTATGTGCAACACGTGAAAGAGGCGGGATCTCCCATGACCACCAAGGCCCAGAAGAGCGACGACGGCAAAGTACGCGGCCGGTTTCTGCTGAAGCTGTCCGGAGAGGCGTTCTCCGGTGGCGGTGGCCTGGGCGTGGACCCGGACGTGGTGCACAAGATCGCCCGCGAGATCGCGGCCGTCGTCCGGGACGGGGCGCAGATCGCGGTCGTCATCGGCGGCGGCAACTTCTTCCGCGGCGCCGAACTCCAGCAGCGCGGCATGGACCGCGCCCGCTCCGACTACATGGGCATGCTCGGCACCGTGATGAACTGCCTCGCCCTCCAGGACTTCCTGGAGAAGGAGGGCATCGACAGCCGGGTGCAGACCGCCATCACCATGGGCCAGGTCGCCGAGCCGTACATCCCGCTGCGCGCCGTGCGCCACCTGGAGAAGGGCCGCGTGGTCATCTTCGGCGCAGGCATGGGCATGCCGTACTTCTCCACCGACACCACCGCCGCCCAGCGCGCCCTGGAGATCGACGCCGAGGCGCTGCTCATGGGCAAGAACGGCGTGGACGGGGTCTACGACTCGGACCCCAAGACCAACCCGGACGCCGTCAAGTTCGACGCGCTCGGCTACGGCGAGGTCATCACCCGCGACCTCAAGGTCGCCGACGCCACCGCCATCACGCTGTGCCGCGACAACAAGCTCCCGATCCTCGTCTTCGAGCTCCTCGCGGAGGGCAATATCGCCCGTGCCGTCAAGGGTGAGAAGATCGGCACGCTGGTGGGTGACCAGGGCAGCCGGAACTGACCCGGCAGCAACCCGGCCGGTGGCGCGCGGCCCCGTAAGGGGCCCCGGACCCCGGCCGGGGGATGGACAATGTCCTGCCGGTTGGGAACCGTGCAGGAAGAAGACGCGACGCAGCCGGCCGCCGACCGCTTCAGGAACCGCAGCCGGGCCTTACTCAAGACACGCAGGAGCAAGTGGTGATCGAAGAGACCCTCCTCGAGGCCGAGGAGAAGATGGAGAAGGCCGTCGTGGTCGCCAAGGAGGACTTCGCCGCGATCCGCACCGGTCGTGCGCACCCGGCGATGTTCAACAAGATCGTGGCCGACTACTACGGCGCCCCGACGCCGATCAACCAGCTGGCCTCGTTCTCCGTGCCGGAGCCGCGCATGGCCGTCGTGACCCCGTTCGACAAGAGCGCGCTGCGCAACATCGAGCAGGCGATCCGCGACTCCGACCTGGGCGTCAACCCCAGCAACGACGGCAACATCATCCGGGTGGTGTTCCCCGAGCTGACCGAGGAGCGCCGCCGCGACTACATCAAGGTCGCCAAGGGCAAGGCCGAGGACGCGCGCGTGTCCATCCGCTCCGTGCGCCGCAAGGCCAAGGAGGCCCTCGACAAGCTCGTCAAGGACGGCGAGGTCGGCGAGGACGAGGGCCGCCGCGCGGAGAAGGAGCTCGACGACACCACGCACAAGTACGTCGCGCAGGTGGACGAGCTCCTCAAGCACAAGGAAGCGGAGCTGCTCGAAGTCTGATGAGCGACTCTTCCTGGGGGGCGCCGCCAGCGGCGGGCCAGGCCGGGTACTGGGGGCCCGCCGGGGGCGGGCCTGCCCAGCCTGTCCCGGGGGCCGTCCCGGCGGGTCCCGCGTACGATGCGCCTGAGGCGCAGCAGACTCGCCCCATGCCCATCGTGCCCGACGAACCCGCGTACGGCGGCGGCCAGGGTGGCGAGCCGGGGGCCGTTCGGCGGGGCGGCCCCCTGGTCCAGGAATTCCAGGACGAGTTCCGCCCCGAGCCCCCGCAGGCCCGCGCCCTCCCGGCCGAGAACCAGAATCCGGAGCCCATGCCCGACGCCCACCAGCCGGCCCCAGCGCCGCAGAAGAAGAGCGCGGGCCGTGACCTGAGCGCGGCCATAGGCGTCGGGGTCGGGCTCGGTGTGGTGATCGTCGCCTCGCTGTTCATCGAGAAGGCCGTCTTCGTTGGTGTGATCGCGGTCGCGGTCGTCGTCGGCCTGTGGGAGCTGACCAGCAGGCTGCGGGAGCGCAAGGAGATCAGGGCGCCGTTGGTGCCGCTCGCGGTGGGCGGTGCGGCGATGGTGGTCGCCGGGTACGTCAGCGGCGCCGAGGGCGCGTGGGTGGCCATGGCGTTGACGGCCCTCGCCACCCTGGTCTGGCGCATGACGGAGTCGCCGGAGGGCTATCTCAAGGACGTCACGGCAGGCGTCTTCGCGGCCTTCTACGTACCCTTCCTGGCGACGTTCGTGGCGATGATGCTGACGGCGCAGGACGGCTCCTGGCGCGTCCTGACCTTCCTCCTGCTGACGGTGGTCAGCGACACCGGCGCGTACGCGGTCGGCTGGCGGTTCGGCAAGCACAAGCTGGCCCCGCGCATCAGCCCCGGCAAGACCCGCGAGGGCCTGCTCGGCGCGGTGCTGTTCGCGATGGTCGCCGGCGCCCTGTGCATGCAGTTCCTGATCAAGGACGGCACCTGGTGGCAGGGCCTGCTGCTGGGCCTCGCCGTCGCCGCCAGCGCCACGCTGGGCGACCTCGGCGAATCCATGATCAAACGCGACCTGGGCATCAAGGACATGGGCACCTTGCTCCCCGGCCACGGCGGCATCATGGACCGCTTGGACTCCCTCCTCCCGACGGCCCCGGTGGTCTGGCTTCTGCTGGTGGTGTTCGTCGGTTCGGCGTGAGTGTTGTGCCGTACGGCTTTCGGGCCCCCGTTCTGTGTCAGGGCGGGGGCCCGTTGGTGTGTGGTGGTGTGGTGCTTGGGGTGGGACGATTCGGGGCGTAGGTCCTCTATCCGGAGGAGGAGGGTGTCATGTCCGCCTTCCATGAAGAGATCGACGTCGACAGGTCTCCCGGCGAGGTCTGGGCGTATCTCAGCGACCCGTCCCACCTGCCGGAGTGGCAGAAGAGCGCGGTGTCGGTCGAGCAGTTGGACGACAGCCCCTTCGGCCTCGGGTCCCGGATCCGGATCACCCGGCAGGTCGGCCGCCGCGACGTCCCGATGACCATGCGGGTCACCGAGTTCGACCCGCCGCACGCATGGAGCATGAGGGGCACCGACGGCCCGGTCCGGGGCCGGGTGCACGGCGAGGTCACCCCGCTCCCCGACGGCCGTACGCGCGTGACCATGGACCTGGACTTCGAGGGCCACGGCCTCGGCAGGGTGCTGATCCCCCTCGTCGTACGTCCCCAGGTCCGCAGGGAACTGCCGGAGAACGAGCGGCTGCTCAAGGAGCGGCTGGAGCACGCCGCCGCCTAGGTGTATTGATCACGAGCGAAGCGGCCTCACGTGGCCCGGATGGCGGCGATGTCGAACTGGAGGCGGACCTTCTCGCTCACCATGGCCCCGCCCTGGGCCAGCCGGGCGTCGTAGGTCAGCCCCCAGTCGGAGCGGTTGATGGTGGTGGTGCCGTCGAAGCCGACCCGCTCGTCACCGAACGCGTCTACGACATGGCCGATGTAGGTGAGCTCCAGGTCGACGGGCCGGGTGGTGTCCTTGATCGTGAGATCGCCGGTCATGCGGTAGACGTCCTCGCCGGCGAGTTGCACGGTCGTGCTCGTGAAGGTCATCCGCGGGTGCGCCCCGGCGTCCAGGAACTGCCGGCCGACCAGGTGCGCGTCGCGCTGCTCGACACCCGTGTCGACGCTGGCCGTGTACAGCACGATGTCGGCGCGGGAGCGGGCCGGGTCGCGGCCGTCGAAGTACAGGCGGCTCTCGTACTCGGTGAAGGCGCCCCGCACCGTCGTCACCATCGCGTGCCGCACGGAGAACCCGATCCTGCTGTGCGCGGGATCGATCAGCCACTCGCCGGTGAGGCCCGCCAGCTCGGGATCGGGCAGGACGGCGGTGGCACTGGCCACCGGCGTGGCGGTCGCCACGGGAGCGGCGGAGGGCTGCGCGCGCCGGTGGAAGGAGTTGCGGCCGAAAAGGTTCATGCTTCATGTGGTTAACGTCAGCCCAAGGGGTGGGACAAGGCCCGACCAGGAAACCCGACCGTTCGTCAGCAGAACTTCACAGGGGCGCCGCCGGGCTCGGGCGCCGGCACGGGCCCACGAGAGCCCGAATCCCGGATCGCCCGTAAGATGACATTTGGGTAGCCGCGCTCGCGGACCGGGAGAGCGCGCATGACACGAGACATCGAGTTCGCGGCCTTCTGTGACGCCGCACCGATCGCGTATCTGGTGCTGGACCGGGAGCTGGTCATCCGCTACGTCAACCCGGCCTATCTGCAGATCACCGGGCGAACCAGGGACGAGCTGATCGGGAGGTACTTCTTCGACGCCCTGCCGGAGAACCCCGGCGCCCCCGCGGGAGACGCGGAATCCCTGAAGGCGTCCATGCTCGAGGTCCTGCGCACCAGGAAGCCGGACACCCTCACGCTGCAGCGGTACGACATACCCGACCCCGGCCGGCCGGGCACGTTCGAGGAGCGGTGGTGGTCCGAGGTCCACACCCCGATTCCCGGACCGGACGGCACCGTGGAGTGGATCGTCCAGCAGGCCGACGACGTCACCGCCTTCGTCCACTCGCGCAGGGCGCATCCGCTCACCGAGCGCGACAACGGCATAGCGGCCGAACTCTATGTGAGAGCGCGCGAGTTGCACCGGCTGAACCAGGAACTGCGCCAGGCCCACGCCCGCGAACGCCAGGTCGCCGTCACCCTGCAGGAAGCCATGCTCGACGACGCCGACCTGCTCCGGCACGACAACATCGCCGTGCGGTACCTGCCCGCGACCACCTCGCTCAACGTGTGCGGCGACTGGTACGACATCGTCGACCTGCCACCCGACCGGTACTCGGTGGCGGTCGGAGACGTCGTCGGCCACGGCCTGCACGCCGCGGCCGTCATGGGCATGCTCCGCAGCGCTCTGAGCGCAGCCATCCGGGCCCTCCCCAGCCCCGCCCAGGCCCTGGAGATCCTCGGCCTGTACGCCCGCTCCATCGACGGCGCGACGGCCGCGACCGCGGTGAAGGTGCTGGTCGACCCCCGCACCAGGCTGATCATCTACAGCAGCGCCGGACATCCGCCGCCCGTCCTGCTCCACGGCGACGGGACGTGCGAGCTGCTGGACCAGGCCACCGATCCGCCGCTCGGCGCCCGCCCGCACCATGTTCCCCGCCCGCAGGCCAGCGTGGTCTACACCCGCGGGGACACGCTCGTGCTCTACACCGACGGGCTCATCGAGCGCCGTGACGCGGACATCTACGCCGGTGTGACCCGCCTGACCGAAGCCCTGGCTCTGGACACCGCCCTTGCCCCTGACGAACTGGCCGACGCGCTGCTGGCCCGGCTCGGCGTCGCGGGCGGAGCCAGTGACGACATCGCCCTGGTCGTCATCCGCTTGTAGCCGTTTCAGGTGCAGATGACCCGGTTTAGGGTGTTGACGCCTTGCCTGCGGCATATGACGATGTGCGGAACCAGTGAGCGCCGAACCGTCGCCCTGTGAACCGCGCGGCGCTCCCGTCTCGGCCCGAAGGAGGGCGGCAATGAAGATGTTCCGGAGGCGTGTGCCGGGCAAGAAATCGGCGGTGGCGGCAATGATCCTCGGGGTGACCCTCTTGGCCGCTCCGACCGCGACCGCCGCCGCCGAGAGCCCGAAGTCCCAGAGTCCCGGCTTCGACCGCTGCGTCCACAGCGCCGGTCCGGCCGGACGCTATTTCTACCCGGGCTACGCCAACGTGCCCTGCCTCTGAGCGGCGCACCGGACGAGGAGCGGCTCGGCCGGCCGGGCCGAGCCCTCCTCCCGTTCTTCGGGCCGCCCAGGGCGGCTGAACGGCTTCCCTCGAACGCCGACGCCAACCCCTGGGTGAAGATTCCCGGCGAACTCAAGGGGGACGTCGGCGCCGCCGCCGACGGCACCGTCTGCGGCGTCAACATGCGGGTTCGATTCCTGCCGCCCGCTCTGGACGCTGAAGGCCCAGCAAGAGGTTGTTTCCCTCTTCCTGGGCCTTCAGCCGTTCCTGGGGCGGGTTCAAGCCCGCAGCAGCGCGCTCAGCGCTTGAAGGAGCCCTTGGTCTGTTCCTTCGTGCCCCGCATCTTGCCTCGTGCTTCGAGAGCGGCGCCTTTCGCCGCGAGGGTTTCCTTGTGCATCGCGTGGGCCGCCGTCCGCACGGTCTTTCCGACGATCTGTTCGGCCTTTGCCTTGGCCCGTTCTCCGGCGCTCATCTCGGTACCTCCGTGGGTCTCACTGGCCGTGTGCCCCTTGAGGCAAAGGGTGAAGCCACCCTTGTGGGCCGCGTTGGCAAGGCGCGGCCGAGGTCCCCACGGGCCCGACGCGGAGGCGTTCCGGATCCGCTCCCACCTGGATGATCGCCTCGATGCCTTCGTGGCGGCGGCACGTAGCGCCATGGGCGGTCTGCTTGGCGTGAGGAGATCGGGACGATGACGGTGGCAGCTCGGCCGGGGACGTGCAGCGCCGTCGGCCGGGCCGTCTCTGGGCCGTCCGACGCCGCTCAGTGGCGACCACTGACGCCTACCAATGACCGTCGTAGCCAGTGACAGCCGCAGGTCACCCAAGTGGATCTGCGACACTGGTACAGCCATGCCTAAGCCCGGAGAACTCACTTTCGTCGCGCCGCGCGGAGCTCAGAAGCCGCCGCGGCATCTTGCCGACCTCACGCCCGCGGAGCGCAAGGACGCGGTGGCCGAGATCGGCGAGAAGCCGTTCCGTGCCAAGCAGCTCTCGCAGCACTACTTCGCGCGGTACGCGCACGACCCGGAGCAGTGGACCGACATTCCCGCCGGGTCGCGCGGAAGACTGCAGGAAGCGCTGTTCCCGGAGCTGATGACCGTCGTCCGGCATCTGTCGACCGACCAGGGGACGACCCGTAAGACGCTGTGGCGGCTGTTCGACGGGACCCTGGTCGAGTCCGTGCTGATGCGGTACCCGGACCGGGTCACCATGTGCATCAGCTCGCAGGCCGGGTGTGGGATGAACTGTCCCTTCTGTGCCACCGGGCAGGCCGGGCTCGACCGGAATCTGTCCACCGCCGAGATCGTCCACCAGATCGTGGACGGGATGCGGGCGCTGAGGGACGGAGAAGTGCCCGGAGGGCCTGCCCGGCTCTCGAACATCGTCTTCATGGGCATGGGCGAGCCGCTCGCCAACTACAAGCGGGTCGTGGGGGCCATCCGGGCGCTCACCGATCCCGCCCCGGACGGGCTCGGGCTGTCCCAGCGCGGGATCACCGTGTCCACCGTCGGGCTCGTGCCGGCCATCCACCGGTTCGCCGACGAGGGCTTCAAGTGCCGGCTCGCGATCTCCCTGCACGCCCCCGACGACGAACTGCGCGACACCCTCGTCCCCGTGAACACGCGCTGGAAGGTGCGCGAGGTGCTGGACGCGGGGTTCGAGTACGTCGAGAAGAGCGGACGCCGGCTGTCCATCGAGTACGCGCTCATCCGGGACATCAACGACCAGGCCTGGCGAGGTGACCGGCTCGGGCGGCTGCTCAAGGGCAAGCCCGTGCACGTCAATCTCATTCCGCTGAACCCGACCCCGGGCAGCAAGTGGACCGCCTCCCGGCCGGAGGACGAGAAGGCCTTCGTCGAGGCCATCGCCGCCCATGGGGTGCCCGTCACCGTCCGGGACACCCGTGGCCAGGAGATCGACGGGGCCTGTGGTCAGCTGGCGGCCACCGAGCGGTAATCTGGCCACCGTCCATCACATCTTCATATTCCGACAGGGGAGCGCCACAGCGCTGAGAGTGCGGCGGACAGGGCCGCAGACCCTCTGAACCTCGCCCAGGTCATTCTGGGTAGGGAGTTCGGTCATCACTCAAGCTGTTGCGCCCTGCCCGGGTCTCCCCAGCGGAGCCCGGTCAGGGCCGCGTCTCTTCCTGGCCAACCCCAGGAGGACATCCAGTGCAGAACAAGACCTTCGTGGCCGTGGCGGTCGGGCTCGGCCTGATCACGCTGTCCGCGTGCGGTTCCGGCGGCGGCACCACGTCGTCCGCGGACTCCAAGGACGTCACGCTCGTCAGCCACGACTCGTGGGCCGTGTCCAAGAACGTGCTCGCCGACTTCGAGAAGAAGACCGGGTACAAGGTCCACGTCCTCAAGGACGGCGACGCCGGGCAGGCCGTCAACAAGGCGATCCTGACCAAGGACAACCCGCAGGGCGACGTCTTCTTCGGCGTCGACAACACCCTGCTCTCCCGCGCCATCGACAACGGCCTCTTCCAGCCGTACACGGCCAAGGGCCTCGACAGGACCGGCGCCGCCTACCAGCTCGACCAGGACAGGCACCGGGTCACACCGATCGACTACGGCGACATCTGCGTCAACTACGACAAGGCGTACTTCAGCAAGCACAAGCTGACCCCGCCGCAGACCTTCGCCGACCTCGCCAAGCCCGAGTACAAGAACCTCCTCGTCACGGAGAACGCCGCCACCTCGTCGCCGGGCCTCGGCTTCCTGCTCGGCAGCGCAGGGCAGTTCGGCGACAACGGATGGCAGGGCTACTGGAAGAAGCTCAAGGCCAACGGCGTCAAGGTCGTCGACGGCTGGGAGCAGGCCTACTACCAGGAGTTCTCGGGTTCGTCGGAGGGCAGGAAGGCCGGGGGCGACCGACCGCTCGTCGTGTCGTACGCCTCCTCCCCGCCCGCCGAGGTCATCTACGCCAAGAAGCGGCCCAGCACCGCGCCGACGGGGGTGTCGTACGGCACCTGCTTCCGGCAGATCGAGTTCGCCGGGCTGCTGAGCAACGCCAAGAACCCCAAGGGCGCCGAGGCGTTCATCGACTTCCTGGTCTCCAAGGAGTTCCAGGAGGACATGCCGCTGAACATGTTCGTCTACCCCGTCGTGCAGGGCGCGAAGGTTCCCGCCGAGTTCACCGAGTACGGCAAGGCCGCCGAGCACCCCGAGACCATGGCCCCCGGCAAGATCGCCGCCAACCGTGACCAGTGGGTCAAGTCGTGGACCTCGCTCGTACTGAAGTAGTCCCTCGGAAGGACCGCGCGGGGAGCGCGGCACGGCTCGGGCTGATGGCCCTGCCCGTCGCGTTCTTCGCGCTGTTCTTCGCCTGGCCCGTGGCAGCGATCGTCGCGCGCGGGCTGAACGTGGACGGTGCCTGGCGGTTGGGGCGGATCGCGGACGTCGTCACGCAGCCGGACATCCGGCACGTGCTGTGGTTCACCACCTGGCAGGCGCTCGCCTCCACCGCGCTCACCCTGCTGCTCGCCCTGCCCGCCGCGTACGTCTTCGCCCGGCTCGACTTCCCGGGCAAGCAGGTGCTGCGGGCCGTCGTCACCGTTCCGTTCGTGCTGCCGACCGTCGTCGCCGGCAGCGCGTTCCTCGCCCTCGTCGGACACGGCGGGCTGCTGGACGACCTGTGGGGCGTGCGGCTGGACACCACGGTGTGGGCGATCCTGCTGGCCCACGTCTTCTTCAACTACGCGGTCGTCGTACGGACCGTGGGCGGGCTGTGGTCCCAGCTCGACCCCCGCCAGGAGGAGGCCGCCCGCATGCTCGGCGCATCCCCGCTGCGCGCCTGGCGGAAGGTCACGCTCCCGGCCCTCGCGCCCGCCGTGGCCGCCGCCGCGCTGATGGTGTTCCTGTTCACCTTCACCTCCTTCGGCATCGTCCAGATCCTCGGCGGCCCCACCTTCTCCACCCTCGAAGTGGAGATCTACCGGCAGACCTCCGAGGTCTTCGACCTCTCCACGGCCGCCGTTCTCACCCTCGTCCAGTTCGCCGCCGTGGGCGCGATCCTCGCCGTGCACGCCTGGACGGTACGGCGCCGGGAGAGCGCCCTGCGGCTGGTGGACCCGTCGGTGACCGCGCGCCGGCCGCGCGGTGCCGGGCAGTGGGCCCTGCTCGCCGGGGTCCTCGTCACCGTCGCGCTGCTGCTCGTCCTGCCCCTCGCCGTCCTCGTCCGCCGCTCCCTGGACGCGCCCCGCTTCGGCTACTACCGGGCCCTCGCGAACGCCGACGGCGGTACGTTCCTGGTGGCGCCCGTGCACGCGGTGTGGACCTCGCTGCAGTACGCCGTCGCCGCCACCGCCATCGCCGTCGTGATCGGAGCTCTCGCCGCCGCCGCGCTGGCCCGCCGGGACGCCGGACGACTGGTCCGGGGTTTCGACGCCCTGCTGATGCTGCCGCTCGGCGTCTCCGCCGTGACCGTCGGCTTCGGCTTCCTGATCGCCCTCGACAAGCCGCCGCTGGACCTCAGACAGTCCTGGATCCTCGTCCCGCTCGCCCAGGCCCTGGTCGGCGCCCCCTTCGTCGTACGGACCATGCTGCCCGTGCTGCGCGCGGTGGACGTACGGCTCCGGGAGGCCGCCGCCGTGCTCGGGGCCTCGCCCTGGCGGGTGTGGCGGGAGGTGGACCTGCCGCTGGTGCGGCGGGCGCTGCTGGTCGCGGCCGGGTTCGCCTTCGCCGTCTCGCTCGGCGAGTTCGGGGCGACCGTGTTCATCGCCCGGCCCGACAACCCGACCCTTCCGGTCGCCGTGGCCCGGCTGCTCAGCCGCCCCGGAGACCTCAACTACGGCCAGGCGATGGCCCTTTCGACCATCCTGATGGTGGTGTGCGCCGCCGCGCTGCTGCTCCTGGAGCGGCTGCGCACCGACCGGACGGGGGAGTTCTAGATGCCGACGGGGGAGTTCCGATGCCGCTGACCGGACGGGTGGGTGCCCGATGCTGCTGAGCCTGGATGCCGCGACCGTGCGCTTCGGCGGGCGGGCCGTACTCGACGCGGTCGATCTCGACGTCGCCGAGCACGAGGTGGTGTGTGTGCTGGGCCCCAGCGGCAGCGGGAAGTCGACCCTGCTGCGGGCGGTCGCCGGGCTCCAGCCCCTCTCCGGCGGACGGGTGCTGCTCGGCGGCCGCGACCAGTCGGGCGTGCCCGCACACCGGCGGGGCGTGGGCCTGATGTTCCAGGACCACCAGCTCTTCCCGCAGCGGGACGTCGGCGCGAACGTGGCGTTCGGGCTGCGCATGCAGGGCGTGGGGAGGGGGGAACGGGACGCCGGGGTGGGCGAGTTGCTGGAACTGGTCGGGCTGCCCGGCGCCGCACGGCGGGCCGTGGCCTCCCTGTCCGGAGGCGAGCAGCAGCGCGTGGCCCTCGCCCGGGCGCTCGCGCCCCGGCCCCGGCTGCTCATGCTGGACGAGCCGCTCGGCCAGCTGGACCGCTCGCTGCGCGAGCGCCTGGTGGTCGAACTACGGGAGCTCTTCGGCCGGTTGGGCACGACCGTGCTCGCCGTGACCCACGACCAGGGCGAGGCGTTCGCGCTGGCCGACCGGGTGGTGGTGATGAGGGACGGGCGGATCGCGCAGTCCGGCACGCCGCTTCAGGTGTGGCAGCGGCCCGCCGACGCGTTCGTGGCCCGCTTCCTCGGCTTCGACAACGTGGTCCCGGCGACCGTGGCCGGTACGGCAGCCGACAGCCCCTGGGGCAAGCTGCCGGTCCCCGACGGCTCCCCGCAGGGCCCGCGCACGCTCCTGGTCCGGCCCGCCGGGGTACGGCTCGTGGCGGCCGACACCGGCCTGCCCTGCACCGTGACCGCGCGCACCTTCAAGGGCACCCATGTGGCCGTCCACCTCCAGCCGGCGGACGGGCCACGACTGGAGGCGGCGTGCGCGCTGCGGGACGCGCCGGAGGTGGGTGACGGGGTGGGCGTGGAGTTCGACGCGGCCGAAATGGTCGTGCTCGGCTGATCGTTCCCGCCCTAGGGTGTGGGGTATGACACTGCTCGCGCATGATCGCTACTGTGACGAAATCGCCCGCCAGGTGGACCAGTTCAGGGCCCTGGTGACCTCGGCGCCCGATCTGTCGGCCACCGTGCCGACCTGTCCGGAGTGGACGCTGGAACGGCTCGCACGGCACATGGGCGGCGCCCTGCGCTGGGCGGCCACGCTGGTCGGGGCCCGGGCCCAGGAGATGCTCCCACGGGAGCAGGTGCCGCTCGGCGGGGGGCCGGAGGCCGAGGGCGACGCTGCGGCCCTCGACGCCTGGCTCGCGGAGACCGGCGAGATGATCGTCGGGGCGCTGCGCGAGGCCGGTCCCGAGGCCAAGGTGTGGTCCTGGATGGGCATGGTCACCAGCGGGTTCTGGGCCCGTCGGATGGCCAACGAGATCACCGTCCACCGCGTGGACGCCGCGCTCACCGTCGGCGCACCCTACGAGGTCGCGCCCGACATCGCCGCCGACGCGCTGGACGAGTGGCTGCAGATCGCGGAGTGGGTGCAGCGCTCCGGCGCGCGCGAGTGGGCCAACGAACTGCGCGGGCCCGCCCGCAGCATCCATCTGCACGCCACCGACGCCGCCCCGGAGCTGAACGCCGAGTGGCTGATCGAGCTGAGCGAGAACGGACTCGGCTGGCGGCGCGGGCACGAGAAGGCCACGGTCGCCCTGCGCGGCCCGCTCACCTCCGTGCTGCTCGCCTTCTACAACCGGCTGCCGCTGGACGCACCCGGCCTCGAGGTCCACGGCGAGCGTGAGGTGCTGGAGTTCTGGCGCAAGCACGCCACCTTCGGCTGAGACACGACCGCGGCCCGTCCCCTGGGGATAGGGGGACGGGCCGCGGTGGCGTACGTGTGAGGCGTCAGCCGTTGCCGCGCGCTCCACGACGCCGCATGCCGAAGTAGACCGCGCCACCGCCGACGACGACCAGCGCGCCCGCGATGCCGGCGATCAGGCCGGTGTTGGAGCTGGCACCGGTCTCGGCGAGGTTGGAGTCACCGGCTGCCGGGGACGGCACGTTGCCGACCGTGCCCGCCGGGGCGGAGCTGGACGCGGAGGCCGTCGGGGTCGGGGTCGCCGACTGGGCCGGGGCGGACGGCGTCGGCTTCGGGGAGGCCGACGGGGCCGGGGTGGGGCTCTCGCTCGTGCAGGTGGCGGCCGGGGTCGTCAGGCCGCCCGCGATGTCCTCGTCGACGTAGGGGCTGGCCGTGACGTGGACGCGGTACGTCGCGTTCGGCTTCCACTTCTCCGAGAAGGTGACCGAGGTGCCCTGGGCGGAGCCCTTGACCTCCTGCTGGCCGATCTGCTTCTCGACCCCACCGTTGTTCGTGCGGAACAGGCTGATGGTGGCAGGGGTACCGGAGGCGTCGGTGTCGGTGACGACGATGACGCCCTTTGCGGCGTCGCACTTGGCTTCGGCCTTGAAGTCACCGATTACGCATGCGGACGCGGAGCCGGACAGGCCCAGCACCACGGCGGCAGAGGCGGCGGCAACACCCAGGATGCGCACGGAACGGCGTGCGCTGCGGCGAGATATGGACACGTTTGTCCTTTACAGAGTGCACAACTGCGGGGGGCTGAGGGAGAGTTGGGGCGACGGATGAACTGACGCCCCAGCACCCCCAAGTGGCTCACAGGTCTATAAGCGCTCTGTAAGAGTGTCAACGCATATGCCACCTACGGCCGTTGACTTTGCCTTCTTATTAACCATCGTGACGTTTGGCGACGTTCGGACTGCGCGGGGTCAGCCCTGGACCGCGGCCGGATCCATCCAGATGACCTCCCAGGTGTGGCCGTCGAGGTCGTCGAAGGCGCGGCCGTACATGAAGCCGTGGTCCTGGGTCTCGCCGCTCGGGGTGGCGCCCGACGCGAGGGCCTTGTCCACCAGTTCGTCCACCTTCTCGCGGCTCTCGGCGCTCAGCGCGACCAGCACCTCACTGGTCTTGGTGGCGTCGGCGATCTCCTTCTGGGTGAAGGTCGCGTAGAACGGCTTGGTGAGCAGCATCGCGACGATGGTGTCGCTGATCACCACGGAGGCGGCCTTCTCGTCGCTGAACTGCGGGTTGATCGTGTAGCCGAGCTCCGTGAAGAACTTCTTCGAGGCGTCGAGGTCGTTCACGGGCAGGTTCACGAAGATCATCTGCTGGTACATGACGGGTCTCTCCCTTGGTGGTCCGTGCCGGGATCGGCGTGTTCGGTCGGGTAGACCCAGGTCCCCGGGAGAACTCATCGGTCGCCGGAGACCTTTTTTTCAGCGGTCCACGGGCAGGGCCGCCAGGGCGGCGACTACCAGGGTGAGCGGGCCGAACAGCGCCAGCAGGGCCGCCGCGCGCAGGGCCGCGGCCGCTCGCAGCATCGAGGCCGGGGCGCCGAGACGGAGCAGCGCGGCGGTCGTGTCGGCCCGGCACTGGCGGGTCTCCACTGCCGCGGTGAGCAGGGTGGCGACCGTGCAGCCGGTGACGAGCAGCGCGCCGAGGGTGGTCAGGGGCCCGAAGGCCGGTGCTGTGCCGGCGTACAGGGTGGTCTTGGCGTAACCGGCGGAGGCGACCGCACAGACGACGCCCAGCGGGCGGCCGATGCGGATGGCCTCCGTCATGAGGACCCGGCCGGCCAGGAGGCGGAGGGCTCCGGGTCGGGTGGACTGCAGGAGGCGGCCGCACAGGTGGGTGAGGCCGGGGGAGGCCAGCACCAGGCCGATGGCGGTGAGCAGCCAGCCGAGCAGCACGGCGGCGTGCGAGCGGTCGGCGTAGGCCTGGGCCGCGAGGCCGGTGGCCAGCAGGGCGATGCCCCAGGGGAGACCGATGGGGGCCTCCTTGGGGGGCTTCGGGGCGCCGTCGGTCCAGTCCGTGCCCGGGGTTCCGGGCTCGGGGTCGGTGTCGCTGTCCGGTGTCGGCGGGGTGCCGGCCCGCTGCGGGGCGGGGGCCGCCCCAGCGGCACCACTGTCCGCGGGGTGGGGCTGGGGCTGCGCGCCGTCGTCGGGTGCGTCCGCGGGCTGATGGCCGGCGTGCGCCCCGTCGTCGGCGACCGCGGGCCGATGACCGGGCTGCTCGCCGTCTTCCGCCTGCCCGTGCTGTTCGCGAGGGCCTGCGGCCCCCGGCCGCGACCGTGCCCCGAACCTGCCGTACGTCCCGAACGTCTCCCGTGCCACCGAGTGGCCGTACGCCCCGAAGCGGCCGTACCTGCGCAGGAGCGGGGTGGCGGGGCGGGGGTCCTTGGGGCGCAGGGCCAGGGCCACCGCGGCCGAGGCGAAGGCCGGGACCAGGCCCAGCAGGGTGAGGGTCGCCGGGACGGGAAGGTGTTCGCCCGCCGCCAGGAAGTCCGCGGCCGCGCCGTCGAAGGGCACGCCCGTGAGGTCACCGCGCAGCGTGAGGAAGACCAGCAGGGCCAGCAGTGAGCCCAGGGTGCAGGACAGGGCCGTGGTCAGCGCGGAGATCGCCATCAGGCGCGCCGGACCGAGACCCACGGCGGACAGGCCCGTGCGCGGCCGGGTGCCGGGGTCGGTGCGGGCGACGGCGAGCGCGAAGTACACCGTGGCGGCGAGCGGCACCGCGCACCAGGCCAGCCGCAGCGCGGCGGCGTCCGCGGCCTCGGGGTGGTTCAGGGCGTAGCCGAAGCAGGACAGCAGCAGGAAGCCGCTGCCCGCCGAGGCCGCCGCCACCAGCAGGCGGCGCAGCTGGACGGCGGGCCGGGCCGCCCGGGTCAGACGGAGAGCGACCACGCGGCGCGGCCTTCCGTCTCGGGGGCGTCCGGCAGGTGCACGGTGCTGACGCGCCGGCCGTCCAGCAGGGCCACGGCGCGGTCGGCGAGGGCGGCGGTGTCGGGGTCGTGCGTGGCGAGGACCACGGTGATGCCGTGCGAGCGGGCGGCCGAGGTGAGCGTGCGCAGCACATGGGTGCGGTCGGCGCGGTGCAGCGGGGCCGTGGGCTCGTCGGCGAAGAGGACCTCCGGGGCCGGGGCCAGCGCCCGGGCGATGGCGACGCGCTGGCGCTCGGCCTGCTGGAGTTCGTGCGGGCGGTTGCGGGCCCGGTCGCCGACGTCGAGTCGTTCCAGCCACTCCAGCGCGGCGACCTTGGCCCTGCGCCGGCCGGCGCCGCGCAGCATCAGGGGGAGCGCGGCGTTCTCCCAGGCGCTCAGCTCGGGGACCAGGACCGGCTCCGGGTCGATCCAGCCGAAGCGGTCCCGGCGCACCCGCTCCCGGCGCATCGGGCCCAGGGTGTGCAGGGGCGCACTGTTGAACCACACCTCGCCGCTGAGCACCGGCACCAGGCCGGACAGACAGCGCAGCAGGGTCGTCTTGCCGCTGCCGCGCGGCCCGGTGACGGCGACGATCTCGCCCTCGCGCACACCGAGCGAGACCCCGGCGAGCCCGGGGGAGCCGTCGGGGTGCCTGAAGTGCAGGGAGCGTGCCCAGAGCACGTCGTTGTCCGGCGGGGCCTCGGCCTCCATGGTCGTACACCTCGTTCTGATCCGTTTTCCCGTGCCTGTTCCCTCGTCCGGGGGAACGAAGGCTGGGCCGATCGGTCACTGGAACGCTAGGCAGACGCCGGGGCGGAGCCGGGACAGCACGCGGCCCCGGCCCGCCGTTCTCACTCGAACGGGCGGCGCCGGGGCCGGGGCAGATCAGCTGATCGGATGAATCAGGCTCAGAGCTTGGTCCACGCCTCCGTCAGCGTCGCGCGCAGGATCTGCTCGATCTCGTCGAAGGTCTCCTGGTTGGAGATCAGCGGCGGGGCGAGCTGGACGACCGGGTCGCCGCGGTCGTCGGCACGGCAGTACAGGCCGTTGTCGTACAGCGCCTTGGAGAGGAAGCCGTACAGGACGCGCTCGGTCTCCTCCTCGTTGAAGGACTCCTTGGTGTTCTTGTCCTTCACCAGCTCGATGCCGTAGAAGAAGCCGTTGCCGCGGACGTCGCCGACGATCGGCAGGTCGTGCAGCTTCTGCAGGGTCTGCAGGAAGGCGCCCTCGTTGTCCAGCACGTGCTGGTTGATGTTCTCGCGCTCGAACAGGTCGAGGTTGGCGAGACCCACCGCGGCGGAGACCGGGTGGCCGCCGAAGGTGTAGCCGTGCAGGAAGGTGTTGTCGCCCTTGTAGAACGGCTCGGCGAGACGGTCGGAGATGATGCAGGCGCCGATCGGGGAGTAGCCCGAGGTCATGCCCTTGGCGCAGGTGATCATGTCCGGGACGTAGCCGAACTTGTCGCAGGCGAACATCGTGCCGAGGCGGCCGAAGGCGCAGATGACCTCGTCCGACACGAGCAGGACGTCGTACTGGTCGCAGATCTCGCGCACGCGCTGGAAGTAGCCGGGCGGCGGCGGGAAGCAGCCGCCGGCGTTCTGCACCGGCTCCAGGAAGACCGCGGCGACGGTGTCCGGGCCCTCGAAGAGGATCTGCTGCTCGATCTGGTCGGCGGCCCAGCGGCCGAAGGCCTCGGGGTCGTCGCCGAAGAGCGGGGCGCGGTAGATGTTGGTGTTCGGCACCTTGTGCGCGCCCGGTACGAGCGGCTCGAAGGGGGCCTTCAGACCGGGCAGACCGGTGATGGACAGGGCACCCTGCGGGGTGCCGTGGTAGGCGACCGCGCGGGAGATGACCTTGTACTTGGTCGGCTTGCCCTTGAGCTTGAAGTACTGCTTGGCGAGCTTCCAGGCGGTCTCGACGGCCTCGCCGCCGCCGGTGGTGAAGAAGACCTTGTTCAGGTCGCCCGGGGCGTAGTCGGCGAGGCGCTCGGCCAGCTCGACGGCCTTCGGGTGGGCGTAGGACCACACCGGGAAGAAGGCCAGCTCCTGGGCCTGCTTGAAGGCGGTCTCGGCGAGTTCCGTACGGCCGTGACCGGCCTGGACCACGAACAGACCCGCGAGACCGTCGAGGTAGCGCTTGCCCTTGTCGTCGTAGATGTAGGTGCCCTCACCCCGGACGATGGTCGGGACGGGGGACTTCTCGTACGAGGACATGCGGGTGAAGTGCATCCACAGGTGGTCGTACGCGGTGCGGCTGAGGTCCTTGGTGCTCACGGTTATCGGGTCCTCACGGTTATCGGGTTCCCCACATGTAGGTCTGCTTCTTCAGCTTCAGGTAGACGAAGCTTTCGGTGGAGCGCACCCCGGGCAGCGCCCGGATGCGTTTGTTGATGACGTCCAGCAGGTGGTCGTCGTCCTCGCAGACGATCTCGGCGAGGATGTCGAACGAGCCCGCGGTCATCACCACGTACTCGACTTCCGACATGTCAGTCAGCGCGTCCGCGATCGACTCGACATCGCCTTCGACGTTGATCCCGACCATCGCCTGGCGGCGGAAGCCCACGGTGAGCGGGTCCGTGACGGCGACGATCTGCATCACGCCCTGGTCCAGCAGCTTCTGGACGCGCTGGCGCACGGCCGCCTCGGACAGGCCGACGGCCTTGCCGATCGCGGCGTACGGCCTGCGGCCGTCCTCCTGGAGCTGCTGGATGATGGCGAGGGAGACGGCGTCCAGCTGGGGGGTGCCGCCGTTCCTGGACTCGCGGGTGGAGTCCCTCTGGTCTGCGCTTCGACTGGCCACGACCTCACTGTGCACGAGGTCTCGACAGTTTCGCAAGCCCCGATCGATGAAATTCGTTGTTTATGAGACCGAAGCTTGCGGATTTCGCAGAAGAGGTGGCCGTGGGGGTGTTGAAAACGTCGGCTCGGCGACTAGTGTGGGTGTCTCAGTGAGTGGACAGTAGAACCAGATCAGGAGGCCGGCAGTGAGCACCGAGCTGCGTCGTCTGCGCAACTACATCGACGGTGAGTTCCGGGACGCCGCCGACGGACGGACCACCGAGGTGGTCAACCCCGCGACGGGCGAGGCGTACGCGACCGCGCCGCTGTCCGGCGAGGCGGACGTCAACGCCGCGATGGAGGCCGCCGCCCGCGCCTTCCCGGCCTGGCGCGACACCACCCCCGCCGAGCGCCAGAAGGCCCTGCTCAAGATCGCGGACGCGTTCGAGGAGCGCGCCGAGGAACTGATCGCGGCCGAGGTGGAGAACACGGGCAAGCCGACCGGGCTCACCCGCTCCGAGGAGATCCCGCCGATGGTCGACCAGATCCGCTTCTTCGCGGGCGCGGCGCGACTGCTGGAGGGCCGCTCGGCCGGCGAGTACATGGAGGGGATGACCTCGATCATCCGCCGCGAGCCGGTCGGTGTCTGCGCCCAGGTGGCCCCCTGGAACTACCCGATGATGATGGCCGTGTGGAAGTTCGCCCCGGCGATCGCGGCCGGCAACACGGTGGTGCTGAAGCCGTCGGACACGACCCCGGCGTCGACCGTCCTGATCGCGGACATCATCGGCTCGATCCTGCCCAAGGGCGTCTTCAACGTCGTCTGCGGCGACCGCGAGACCGGCCGGCTCATGGTCGAGCACGACACCCCGGCGATGGCCTCCATCACCGGCTCGGTCCGCGCCGGCATGTCGGTCGCCGAGTCGGCGTCGAAGGACCTCAAGCGGGTCCACCTGGAGCTGGGCGGCAAGGCACCGGTCGTCGTCTTCGAGGACACCGACATCGCCAAGGCCGTCGAGGACATCTCCGTGGCGGGCTTCTTCAACGCCGGCCAGGACTGTACGGCCGCCTGCCGCGTCCTGGTCCACGAGGCGATCCACGACGAGTTCGTGGCCGCGCTCGCGAAGGCCGCCGAGGACACCAAGACGGGTCAGCCGGACGACGAGGACGTCCTCTTCGGCCCGCTCAACAACCCCAACCAGCTCAAGCAGGTCGAGGGCTTCATCGAGCGGCTGCCCGCCCACGCGCGCGTGGAGGCCGGCGGCAAGCGCGTCGGCGACAAGGGCTACTTCTTCGCGCCGACCGTCGTCTCCGGCGTCAAGCAGGACGACGAGATCATCCAGAAGGAGGTCTTCGGCCCGGTCATCACCGTCCAGTCCTTCTCCGACGAGAACCAGGCCGTCGAGTGGGCCAACGGCGTCGAGTACGCCCTCGCCTCCTCCGTGTGGACCAAGGACCATGCCCGCGCGATGCGCATGTCCAAGAAGCTCGACTTCGGCTGCGTGTGGATCAACACCCACATCCCGCTGGTCGCGGAGATGCCGCACGGCGGCTTCAAGAAGTCCGGTTACGGCAAGGACCTGTCGGCGTACGGGTTCGAGGACTACACGCGGATCAAGCACGTGATGACGTCCCTCGGAGAGTAAGCACCGGGAGCGGCAGCGAGCGGCCCCCGGACGGGTCATCTCCTCGTCCGGGGGCGCGCTGTCTCATGCCCCGGCGGCGAACTCCAGCTCCTGCTCGGCCGGTTCGAGCCGTGCCGCCCGCTCCGTGCGCCGGAGCGACCGTACGGAGCCGGTCCACCGTACGGAGGTCGGTGGCCGCGATCGACAGGGTGTCGGGCAGCCGGGGCCATGCTCGACGCAGCGTCGATTGTCGGCGACGGCAGCGGGACGGCATCCTTCCGGGGTGCCCCTGACTTCCTCTCGTACGTCCGCGATGTCCCGCCGCTCCCTCCTGCGCGCCCTCGGCGGCACCGCCGCGCTCGGTGCCCTGGCCGGCTGCGGGGTGCCCGCCGCCTATGTCGCGCCCGGCGACCGGGCCGTCGGCGACGAGTCCACGGCCGACAGGAAGCTGACCTGGGCGAACTGGCCGCTGTACATCGACACCGATGACAAGAACCCCAACAGGCGGCCCACCGTGGACGCCTTCGAGAAGCGCACCGGGATCTCCGTGGACTACGTCGAGGAGATCAACGACAACGACGAGTTCTTCGGCAAGATCAGCCCCGCGCTGATGAACCACCAGTCCACCGGCCGCGACCTGATCGTCATCAGCGACTGGATGTGCGCCCGGTTCGTCCGCCTCGGCTGGGTCCAGGAGATGGACCGCGCCCGGCAGCCGAACGTCGCGAAGTACCTCGACCCGCTGCTCCGTTCACCCGCCTTCGACAAGGGCCGTCGTTTCACGGTCCCCTGGCAGTCCGGCATCACCGGCATCGCCTACAACCGCAGGAAGCTGGGCCGCGAGATCCGGCACGTCAAGGACCTCTGGGCGAGCGACCTCAAGGGCCGCGTGACCCTGCTCTCCGGCCTGGACGAGTCCTTCGCGCTGCTGATGCAGGGCAACGGCGTGGACATCACCCGGTGGACGGCGGACGACTTCCACCACGTCTGCGACGAGGTCGAGCGCGAGATCCACCGCGGCCAGATCCGCCGCTTCACCGGCAACGACTACACCAAGGACCTGGTCAGCGGGGACGTCCTGGCCTGCCAGGCCTACTCCGGCGACGTCATCCAGCTCCAGGCCGACAACCCCGACATCCGCTTCGTCGTGCCCGAGGAGGGCGCCGAGCTGTGGTCGGACTCCCTGATGATCCCCAACCGCGCCCGCCACAAGGCCAACGCCGAGCGCCTGATCGACTACTACTACGCTCCCGAGACCGCCGCGGAACTGGCCGCGTGGGTCAACTACGTCTGCCCGGTACCGGCCGCCCAGGAGGTCCTCGCCTCCTCGAAGGACAAGGACACCGCGGCCCTCGCCGACAACCCCCTCATCTTCCCCGACGCCGGCATGCGGGCGCGCCTCGCGATCGCCCGGGACATCACGTCCACGGAGCGGGTGGAGTTCGCGAGGCGGTGGAACAGGATCGTGGGGCTTTAGCGACGCCGAGAGCCGCCTGGGACGAGGGCCTGTCCGGAGGTGTGATCAGCAGGAGCGCCTCATGGATCGCTCGGTCCACGCGTCGCTCGGGCCAGGAAGGCGCGCCAACTGGCCGGTGTGAAGCGAAGGGTGGCGTGGTCCCTGTCCTTGGTGTCACGGACCATGATCCGGTCACCGGTGCAGGCGACCTCGACGCAGTCGGCTGTTCCGAGGTCACTGAAACTGCTCTTGCGCCACGCCCACGGCTCTGCCACTCACGCCTCCTCCGCCTCGAATGCGGAGGGACTGCCGGCCCGGCTGGCCCGGCGAGGTGAGGTGCCACCTGCCGTCGACCGGTTACGGGCCCCTCGTCCCCCTCAGCCCGAGTGATCGCACAACGGAATACCAGCACTCGTCCTTCACCGTAACAATGCCTCGCGGGAAAGAACATGACACATCGCGCCGTGACGAGGACGGCAGCCGGACATGGCCGGTTCGATGGCCGGCGAGGCACCCGTTGGTTCCGGACTCACTCCTTCCGCCGCGCGGCGCGCTAGGCTGACGGGAGACATCTCACGAGGGGATGATCGATGACGCGTGCGGCTCCCTCTCCCTCTCCTCGGTCCTTGCTCTGGATGCAGGCGGTCTACGTGATCGTGTCCGGCACCCTGGCGTACGGCGCCGGATACGGTGCCGCCGCGCTGTTCGACTCGACACCGCTGGGAATCCTGGCGGCCTCGCTCCTCATGGTGGCCGCGGGCTGGTGGGGGCACTCTCTCCACCGGGCGGCTCACCGGGTGTTGACGACTCGGGCGCGGCGCCGGGGTGAACTGCTGCTTCCGCTCGAGTGAGTTCGCGGGCCGCCGTGCGACGCCCGAGCCACCGCCGCAACCGCGCGGTGACCAGCACACCGGCGCCGCAGCCCAGTACGCCGGGCCAGTGGCCCGGATCGGGGATCACGACCGTGAACAGCACGGCGAAGAACCCGCCGATCACGACCGGCGGGATGGTGACGAGCCACAGCAGATGCACCGTGCGCGTGCGGGACGGCAGTACGTCGTGGATGATCTCGCTGCAGATGTGGATCCAGGTGTCCACCCGCCTACGTGCTGCCATGCCCGCACCCCCGCACCCGGCGCCGACCGCGCCGGAACCCCGCGCCAACCCGCGACCTTGCCATCGGCCACCTCGGTGATCCCTGGTCAGAAACCGCAGCCGGCGGTGTGGCTGCGGGCAGCGCCTTGCCTAGCGGTCCGGCGCGTCGGGGCCGATGACCCGTCACCGGGTCCGGGGGTGTGGCCGTCCTGCGTGCCGTTCCTGATCCTCAGCTTCCGCTGCGCCGCCGTCAGGGGGTCTCGGCGGGCGCAGCCAGTGTCAGGCCGTGGCCGTCGTCGCCGACATCGGCTGCCATGGAACGCAGAAAGGTGCCGATGTCGTCCCGGAGCGCCTGGTCCTCCAGACCCCAGAAGATCTCCAGATACTGGCCGGTGACCTCCGGGTCGTTGCTCGAGTACGACTCTCCTCGCGGGTTCTCGAGATAGACGGAGTCCGGCATTCCCTCCTCACGGAACTCGAAGTGGGTGAAGGGCCCCATCAGGCCCCGGTGCGCTCCCACGCCGAAGGGGAGCACCTGGATGGTGATCCGCGGATGCTCGCTCAGGTCCGCCAGGCGCTCCAACTGGGACCGCATGACCTTCGGGCCACCGATCTGCCGGCGGATGACGGACTCGTCCATGATCAGGAACAGCTCGGGCCCGTCGTCGCCCTCAAGGATCTCCTGCCGGGCCAGCCGGGCCTCGACCAGCCGGTCCAGGCGTTCCGGCGAGGTCGCCTGCCCGGTCCCCGCGGCCATGGCCCGCATGTACTCCTCGGTCTGGAAGAGCCCGGGAACCACGAAGAAGTGGAACCCGCGGATGATCGAGGCGGACGACTCCAGGGCCAGGAAGGACAGGAACTCCTTGCTCAGCACGTCCCGGTACTCCGTGAACGGCATCTTGCGGCTGCTGCGCGCCAACTGCAGCAGTTCCTCGACCTTGCGGCGATCGGTCACCCCGTACTCGCTGAGCAACGCCTTGAGGTCGTTGACCGAGATGGCGACCTCTCCGGCCTCGATCCTGATCAGCTTGGACGGACTCCAGTACATCTTCGTGGCGACTTCACGCTGCGTCAGCCCCACGCGGTTCCGGGCCTTCCGCAACTCCGTCCTCAGACGGAGGCGCTGCACGGCAGCGCTCGGAGTGCTCACGATCGCCACCTCCCTACCTTGAAGGTCCAATGTGCAATGTAGCAGATTGTCATATCGCCAGGGAATACCTCACTAGTTGCGCGCACAGGGACACTTGGCCTGCAGGCCGGCGGCCTGTGCGCTGGGCGGGCGCCGCAGAACGGGGCGTCGCAGAATGCGACATGGCAGAAGTGCAACTCACCTTCCGCCTGTCTGCATGATGGGGGTCACCGTACCGGATCTGACAGACCGACATGTCTGCGTTCGAGTGGTACGCGATCGACTGTGCTATGGCATTTCACGGCCGATTGCCCCATGGCTGACCCGCTCCCCTTCCTCCTACGATGGGAGCCACCGTCGGGGGAGGGTGGACGTGACGAACAGCGCACCACAGGGGGCCGGGCGCCGGCTGGAGGACGCGATCGGCTGGGCGGTCCGGAACGCGGACGGGATCGTCGCCATCGTCGTCGCCGTCACCGTCGGGCTGATGGACGTCCTCAACAACGACATGGACGCCAACATCGTCTCCGGCGCCACCCTGCTGGTGCTCGCGGCACTGGTGTACGGCTCGCTCACCGAGCGCCGCCGGCGGATGGCCGACATCCGCGCCGCGACCGCCGGGACGGGCAGGGCCATCGAGGACCTGGCGATGGTCCGCACGCTCTCCGGCGCCGAGGTCGCACTCGCGCACGAGCGGGCCCGGCGCACCACCACCCGCTGGGTGTTCAAGGGCGGCACCGGCACCTATCTGCGCGCCGTCACGCTGCCCGAGTGCGTACTGGAGGCGCAGCGGCAGCGGCGCTCCATCAGCATGAAGATCGACATCATCAATCCCGCCGACGAACAGGTGTGTGCCGCCTACGCGCGGTTCCGCAGCACCTTCGGCCCCGGCCCCGGCGACGCCGAGTGGACCGTCGAGCGCACCCGCAAGGAGGCGTACGCCACCGTCGTCGCCGCCGCCTGGCACCGCCAGCGGCTGGACACCCTGGAGATCGACGTCCATCTGTCCTCCGTCGCACCGGCGCTGCGGTTCGACCTCTCGGACAGCTGCCTGATCATCACCCAGGACGACCCCAGCCGGGTCAGCCTCTATGTGGAGCGCGACCGGCCGCTCTACGACTACTACGTCACCGAGCTGCACCAGAGCCGCGAGCAGGCGGTCAAGCTCGACCTGCGCGAGGCCGGGGCCGTCCGGCTCGCCGACGAGCCCACCGTGGACGAGGTCGGACAGCTGCTCGACCGGCTCGGCCTGCCGCTTCCGCCGAGCTTCACCGACCGTGACGTCGGCGACGTCATCGACAAGGCGCTGCGCGCGGAGAACCCGTACCGCAGGTGAGCGAGCGCCGTGTTCCGGCCAAGGGGAACCAAGGGTGACCAAGGGGGAAGGAACATGGACTACCCGGCCCTGGCACGGGCCGCCCGGCGGCACGCCACCGCCGAGCTGACACGACACGCCGTGACCGAACTCGACCTGATCGCCTCCGGCCGCCGCGCCCTGCGCGCGGTACGCCACCCACTCGGGTTCGTCTGCCTGCCCGTCCTGCGCGACGGCAGTGACGGTGTCTGCGTCCACGTCTTCGGCACACCGGAGGCGAAACCCGACGAGTCCGTTCCTCAAGTCCACTGCCACAGCTGGGACTTGACCAGCACCGTGCTGTACGGGCACCTCGACAACCGGCGGGTCAGCATCGACGAGGACACCAAAGACCCCACCCATCGGGTCTTCGAAGTGCACAGCGATCCGTCGGGCGTGGACGAACTGCGGCCCACGGAGCGGCTGGTGCGCTGCCGGCCCGGCGCGCGGCAGACCCACACCCGGGGCCAGAGCTACGCCCTCCCGGCGGGTGAATTCCACACCAGCGTGGTGCCGGACGGCCGGCCCACCGCCACCCTGGTCCTGGGGCGGACCCTGCCCGGCCGGGTGGACCTCTCCCTGGGCCCGCCGTCCGTGCCCGGGCACCGCATGGTCCGCCGGACCTGCGACGCGACCCAGACCGCCCGGATCGCTCGGGCCGCCCTCAGGAGGATCCATGAGCCCGAACCCTGACCCCTGGTCAGCCGAGCGCACCACAGCCGTGGCGGCAGCCGAGGAGGCCGGGGCACTGCTGCGGTCCCGGTTCCCCGACGGGTTCGCCGCCCGCGTCAAGGGCCAACTGGGCGATGTCGTCACCGACTTGGACATCGCCGCCGAGCGGCTGGTGGTCGGGCGGATCCGGGAGCGCTTCCCGCACGACCGGATCCTCGCCGAGGAGTCCGGGGAACTGGCGGGGGACGGCGGGGGCAGCCGCACCTGGCTGGTGGACCCCCTCGACGGAAGCAACAACGTGGTGATCGGGCTCGCCGTCTACGTCGTCGGCATCGCCCTGTGCGTCGACGACACACCGGTGGTGGGGGTCGTCCACGATCCGATGACCGGCCGCACGTGGTCCGCGTTGCGGGACGGCGGGGCGTACGGCCCGGCCGGCCGGCTTCCCGCCGCCGACGACCGACCCCTCCCCGCCGCCGGTCCGCTGCTGGCGTGGACCCAGGGCCACGGCGTCCCCCGCGACGACCCCGTGGCCTGTTCCCTCCGGCACACCCTCGAACTGCGCTCCCGGCGCCTGCTCCAGCTCTGGGCACCCCTGGCCGCCTGGGCGATGCTGGCCCGGGGCGACATCGACGGCTTCGTGGGCTACCGCGCGGAGGCGATCGACCTGCCCGCCGGTGCGCTGCTGGCCCGCGAGGCCGGTGTCGCTCTACGGCACCTCGACGGCGCGGAGTTCGGCGGCGGCTTCGGCGGCCCCGACACCGGGCGCTCCTTCGTCGCCGGGCGCCCGGAACTGCTGCCGCACCTGCTGGACCTGGTCAGTCCCTTCTCTCCCGGCACCCAGGACACTCGCACGGTGGGAACCGCCCCGACAGGTCCAACGGCGCGGCGTTCTTCGGCGGCCGGTACGTCACCCTTGGCCCCCACGTCCGGCCACCGTCCCGGGAGACCCTCAGCGTGAGAAACGCCCCGACGACCCCGTCTTCATTCTGGTCCTGCACTTCAACGCCTTTCACGTTCCGTGGCGATACGTGCACAGAGTGAGTGGGCGGGAGTAGCTTCGGTAGATGACCGAGCGTGACGACGGAGTCAGCACGAGGGGGAGTTGAAGGGTGGCCATCGAGGACAACCCCATCTCGCGGGTGCGGTACGGGGAGGAGCTCAGGCGGCGGAGGGAGGCGGCGGGACTCACGCAGGAGGAACTGAGCCAACGTGTCGTGATGTCCCGCACCCACATCGCCCACATCGAGGCGGGGCGCCGACGGCCGGACGTGGAGGATGCGCGGCGGCTGGACCGGGAGTTGTGCACGGACGGGCTCTTCGAGCGGTTCCTGCCGGTGCTGGACGGCAGGAAGGTGGCTGAGCACTTCGCCGAGGCCGCGGAGCTGGAGCAGCAGGCCGTCGCCATCAAGGAGTACGCGACCATTCTCGTTCCTGGATTCCTCCAGACACCGGGCTACGCGCGCGAGGTGCTGGGCTCGGGGCACCCTGCCAAGAGCGACGAGCGACGTGACAGCCTGCTCCGCACACGGCTCGAACGTGCCCGCATCCTCGACGACTTCGACTCACCCAAGGTGACGCTTCTGCTGGGTGAGGCCGCCCTGCGCCAGGTGATCGGCGGCCCGGACGTCATGTGCGACCAACTGCGGCACATTCTGGAGCTGGGCGAGAGCCGTCGTATCCGCGTACACGTGCTCCCCTTCGTGGTGGGCGCGCATGCCCTCCTGGAGGGGCCCGTCAAGCTCATGTGGTTCGAGGATCTGCCGCCCGTCGCTTACGTGGAGGGCCTGAAGTCGGGCAGGATCTGGGAAGTCCAGGGCACCGTGCGCGAGTTGGAGGACGTCTACGATCACGCACTGGGCGACGCCTTGTCGCACCGTAAGTCCCTGGCGCTGATCAGGTCGGTCGCGGAGGATTACGAGCATGAAGCCCACAGGCTGGCGTAAGTCGAGCTACAGCGGTGAGAGCGGCGGCAACTGTCTGGAAGTGAACGACACCGCCGCCCCCACCCACGTCCCCGTCCGTGACAGCAAGAACCCCACCGGTCCCGCCGTCGTGTTCTCGGCAGCGGCCTGGTCGGCGTTCCTCGGTGCCGTGAAGACGGACGGCTAGCGCGTCAGTGCCAACGCCGTCACCGACGCGACAACCGCCGCCGTCGCCAGTACCGCGCCGGTCCCCATCAACCGGCGGACCGGCACCCGGACCCCGTACGCATGGCAGCGTTCGTACCAGAGCAGCGTCGCCAGGGACGCCCAAGGAGTGATCACCGGACCGGCGTTGGTGCCGACCAGCAGGGCGAGGAGCTGGTCGTGGTTGCCCGTGGGAACCGCCGCTTCCCCGGCCAGATACACCGGCAGGTTGTTGAGCGCGTTGGACAGGCCGCCACCGACCGCTGCCGCGCGGAAGAGGCCGAGCGTGCCGCCGTCGGTGCCGACCGCGGAAGCCAGCAGATGGTGCAGCCCGTGCGCGTCGAAGGTCTCGACCACCAGGAACATGCCCGGCACCATCACCAGCAGCCGCCAGGGGATCAGCGACAGCCGCAGTACGGCCCGCCGCCGTACCCCGAACGCCGCCACCGCGACGAGCGCCGCCGTCCCGGAGGCCGCCCACAGCGGTACGTCGGCCACCAGGATGGCCAGCAGAAAGCCGGCGCAGGCGAGCGCGCAGGCGCGGAAGAGCACCGGGTCGGCCGGGCGGTGCACGGCGGGCGGCACATAGCGGTCGGCGGCGTCCGCACGCACATCCGCCGCACGCGCCGCACCCGGGCCCGACACCGGTACGGCCGCCATCAGGCCGGACCGGTCCACCACGGGCCCCTCCCGTCGCCCCCGCCGCCAGAAGAACAGCCACAAACAAGCCATCGTCACGGCCAGCGCGGCCAGTTGGGGCGCCCACATCCGCCCCGCCAGGCCCAACGGGGACAGCGCGACCCGGTTGGCGGCCAGCAGGTTCGTCAGGTTGGACACGGGCAGCAGCAGGCTCGCCGTATTGGCCAGCCACACCGTCGTCATCGCCAGCGGCACCGGCGCGATGCCCACCCGGGAGGCGAGCGCCAGCATGACGGGCGTCAGCAGGACGGCCGTCGTGTCCAGGTTCAGGGCGATCGTCGTGACCGACGCGAACAGCACGCACAGCAGGAACAACAGCGCATAGCTGCCCCGCCCCGCCCGCGCCACCCGCGCCGCCAGCACGTCGAACACCTCGGCCCTGCTGGTCAGTTCGGCCAGCACGATGACCGTGCCCAGGAACGCCAGCAGCGGGGCGATGCGTGTCATCGCGCCGGACGCGGAATCCGTCGGCAGCACTCCCGTGGCCACGCACACCAGTCCGGTCACCAGCAGACCGATCGCCACCCGGTCGAGGACATGCAGACGCAGCAGTGAGGCACGCACGTGTGGAAGGGTCGCACGTTTGTGCGTCGCTGTGACCAGGGCACCGTCGAAGGCCTGGAAACGACCGGTATCAACCTCTCTTTTCACGGCATCATCAATACATGGTGGCTCGTCAGAACACCCCGGGGGACGGCAGCACCGGGCCATTGGACTTCTTCATCAGTTACTCGCCGGCCGATGAGCGCTGGGCGTCCTGGATCGCCTGGACCCTGGAGGAGGCCGGGTACCGGACGGTCCTGCAGGCCTGGGACTTCGTGCCGGGCACGAACTTCGTCGACTTCATGGACCGCGGCGTGAGCGGGTCCGCCGCCGTCATCGCCGTACTGTCCAGGAACTACGAGCGGTCGCGGTACGGGCGGATGGAGTGGCAGGCGGCGTTACGGGCCGATCCGGACGCGCCGGAGCGGCGGCTGATCACCGTGCGGGTCGAGGACATCCCGGTGGAGGGGCTGCTCGCCACCATCACCTACGTGGACCTGGTGCCGGTCACCGATGCGGGGGCGGCACGGGAGCTGCTGCTCGCCCGGGTGCGGCAGGCCCTCGACGGGCGGGCCCGGCCCAGCCTGGCTCCCGGTTATCCCGGTGGGGCGAACGGCGGTCCCGTGGCCGCCGTCCCCGCGGCGCCGAGCCCCGGGCGGCCGCTCGGCGGGCCCGGGTGGGCGGGGCGCCGCAGACCCGCCGCGCCGCCGTCGTACCCGCGGCTGTCCGGGGGCGTCCGGGAGCGGGAGGCGGTCACCGTGCTCCAGCTGGCCGGGCCCGCCTTCGGGCGCGGGCAGGAGCCCGCCGAGCTGCAGGCGGCCATCTGGGGTGATCTGGTCGAGCTGGCGGACTCCGGTGCGCCCTCGCCCGATCTGCTGGTCGTCACCGGGGATCTCACCGCCTCCGGCAGCCGGCGCGAGTTCGAGCAGGCCCTCGCCTTCCTCACCGGGCTGCGGGCCCTGCTCGGGCTCGAACCGCACCGGGTCGTCCTCGTCCCCGGTGGCCAGGACGTCAACCAGGCCGCCTGCCAGGCCTACTTCAGCACCTGCGAGGCCGACGAGATGCCGCCCCGGCCGCCGTACTGGCCCAAGTGGCGGCACTTCGCCCGGCTCTTCCAGGAGCTGTACCAGGGGCTCGACGTCGTCTTCGACAGTGATCAGCCGTGGACCCTCTTCCCCGTGCCGGAACTGCACACCGTGGTCGCGGGCCTCAACTCGTCCATGGCGTACAGCCATCGGCGCGACGACCAGTACGGGCTGGTCGGGCGGGAGCAGGCCGCGTGGTTCGCACAGGCGCTGCGGCCGCACGAGACGGAAGGGTGGCTCAGGATCGGGGTGGTACGGCACTCGCCGGGTGCCGCCCGCCCGGCCGCCCCCGGCGTGCGGCGCGCCGGTACGGCCGCCCTGGACGGCGCCGGGCCGCTGCGCGACACCGATGTGCTGACCCGGCTGACCGCGCCCCGGCTGCACCTGCTGCTGCACGGTCCGGCCGACCCCGGCGCCGCGCTGCCCGGCCTGGTCACCGGATCCGGTGAGGTGCCGGTGATCGGTGCCGGGCGGCCCGGCGGGCACCAGCTGGTGCGGGTCGGCCGGGAGGGGCTGGCCGTCTGGCAGGGGCCCGAGGAGCCGCGGCGGCGGGCGCTCCAGTGGCGGCGGGCCGAGCGGGCCTTCGGGCCGCAGGCCCCGGACGCCGTACCCCCTGCCGACCTGAGCAGCGCCCCCGAGCCCGAGCCGCGCGCCGTGCAGACCCCGGCCGAGATACTGCTCGCCCGGGTCGCCGAGGTCTGCCGCACCCGGCACGAGGGCGCCCAGATCCGCCCGGTGGACGGGCCGGTGCCGCAACTGCTCGTCACCTGGAGCCAGTCCGGCTTCGTGCGGCAGCAGCGGGTGGCCGTGCACACCGGCACCCCGAGCGCGCAGGACGTCGACCGGTTCGTGGCCCTCGTGCACGCCGCCGACGCCGAGACGGAGGCCGAACTCGTCCACGACGGGCCGCCGCCCGCCCGTGAGCTGCGGGACGCCGCCCGCCGCCGGGGTGTGCGGGTGCGCAGCTTCACCGAGTTCCAGGGGCTGCTGGACCTGCGCGGCCATGTCGCCGGGCAGAGCGAGCGGCTGCGCACCGACCCGCGCTATCCCCCGGGCATGTACCTGCCGCAGCGCTACCGGGAGGTGGAGCGCCTCGACGCCGAGGACCGCGACGGGCTGGTGGACGAGATGCTGCGGCTGCTCGACTCCGACCAGGGGCGCTTCCTGCTGCTCCTCGGTGACTTCGGGCACGGCAAGACCTTCGCGCTGCGTGAGCTGGCCCGCCGGATCCCCGGTGAACTTCCGCACCTCGTCCCGCTGTTGATCGAGCTGCACGCTCTCGACCGGGCCTATTCGTTCGAGGGTCTCGTCGCCGCGCACCTCGCCGCGCACGGCGTCGACAACATCGATCTGCGGGCCTTCAGGTACATGCTCCGGCAGGGCCGCATCGTGCTGCTCTTCGACGGCTTCGACGAGCTGGTCAACCAGGTCACCTACGACCGTGCCGCCGAGCGGCTGCAGGTGCTGCTGGACTCCGCCGTGGACAGCGCCAAGATCGTGGTGTCCAGCCGTACCCAGCACTTCCGCTCCCAGGGCCAGGTGCTCACCGCCCTCGGCGAACGCGTCGGCCTGCTCCCGCACCGCCGGGTGCTGGCCGTGCAGGAGTTCAGCCCGCGGCAGATCCGCGCCTACCTGGTCAACCGCTACGACGGCGACGAACGCGCCGCCGACCACCGGATCCGGCTGCTGGACGCCATTCCCGACCTGCTCGCCCTGTGCCGCAACCCCCGGCTGCTCGGTTTCGTCGCCGACCTGGACGACGACCGGCTGCGCGCGGTCGCCGGCGCCGGGCGCGCCCTCAGCCCCGCCGGGCTGTACGAGGAAGTCCTCACCGCCTGGCTGAACTTCGAGGTCCAGCGCGGCAGCGGCAGTCCCGGCCGGGCGCCCGGGCTGTCCCTGGAGCAGCTGTGGGACGCGGTCACCGCGCTCGCCCTGCGGCTGTGGGAGAGCGGACAGGACTCGCTGCGGCTGGACGAGCTGACCGATGTCGCCGAGACCCTGACCGGGCTCGCGGACGCCCGGCTGTCGGTGCCGCAGACCGCCCACGCCATCGGCTCCGGCAGCCTGCTGGTGCGCAGCGACGACGGGGTCTTCCGGTTCATCCACGGCTCGGTGGTGGAGTGGCTGGTCGCCCGGGAGTGCGCGCGCAGGATCACCGACGGTGACAGCGCCCTGCTGGGTCGGCGCCAACTCAGCCGGCTGGCCACGGAGTTCCTGTGCGACCTCGCCGACCACCGGGTCTGCCAGGGGTGGGCCGAGCGGGAGCTGTCCGGCACGTCCCAGGACGCCTCCTCGGACGCCGCCCGCGCCAACGCCGTGAAGATCCTCAGCCGGCTCCGCGTGCCCGCCCACACCGATCTGCGCGGTGCCGCCCTGGCCGGGGAGGACCTGTCCCACCGTGACTTCTCCGGGGTGGACCTCACCCGCGCCGACCTCACCGACGCCCGGCTGGTCGGCGCCAACCTCTCCGGCGCCGTCCTGCGCAGCGCCCGCCTGGTCGGCGCCCGGCTCGACGGCGCCGATCTGACGGGCGCCGACCTGCGCGGCGCCGACCTCAGGCGGGCCCGGCTGATCGGCACCGACCTGAGCGGCGCCCGGGTGCAGGGCGGCCGGTGGCGGCGGGCGGCGCTGATCTCGGCGACCACCGGGCCCCTTGCGCAGACCCCCGAGCTCCAGGGAGCCGCGATCGCGCCCGGCATGGCCGTCGACTCGGGCTTCCGGCCCTCCGCGGTCGGTGTGCCGTACGGCTTCGACATGCGTACCAGCAGGCTGCCCGAACCCATCTCCTTCAGCGTCGACGGCGAACTGCTCGCCGTCGGCAGCGAGGACGGCGGCGTGCTGGTCTGCGAGGCCGCCACCGGCATTCCCCTGCGTACCCTGCAGGGTCACACCGGCCGGGTCTACGCCGTCAAGTTCCGCGGCCGGGTCCTGGCCACCGGCAGCGCCGACGGCACCGTACGGCTGTGGGACCCGGTCTCCGGCCGCTGTCTGCACCGGCTCGGGATCCACCCGGACGGCGTCTGGCCGCTCGTCCTCGACGCCGAGGGCGCCCTGCTGGCCACGGGCGACGCCGACGGCGTGGTCACCGTCTGGGACACCGCCTCGGGCACCCCCCTGCACCGGCTGCCCGGCCACGCGGCGCCCGTCTACACCGTGGCGTTCGGGCCGGGCGACACCACCCTGGTCACCGGGGACGCCTCCGGCGCCGTACGGCTGTGGGACGTCGCCACCGGGGTACGGACCGGCGAACTGCCCGGCCAGCGCGGCGCGGTGTACCGGGCGCGGTTCAGCCCGGACGGCAGGGTGCTGGCCACCACCGACCAGGGCGACGAGCGGCAGGGCGGCACGGTACGGGTGTGGGACCTCGCGACCGGGACCGTGCGGCACGAGTTCACGGGCCACTCCGGCCGCGTCTACACGCTGGACTTCCACCCCGGCGGCGCCCTGCTGGTCAGCGGGGACACCGAGGGGGAGGTACGGCTGTGGGACCTGGCCACCGGGCGCTCGTCCGGGTTGCTCGGCGGCTGCCGCGGGGCCGTGTACCAGGTGCTGTTCGACCCGGACGGGTCCCTGCTCGCGGCCGGGGACAGCGCCGGGGTCGTCCGGGTGTGGCGGATCGAGCCGGAGGCCGACCCGGTCGCGACGCCGCTGAACCGGCAGCCCGCCGACCACCGTGGCTCGGTGTGGGTGTGCAAGTTCCGCCCGCACGGCGACACACCCGCCCAGGGTCCGGGCGCGCTGCTGGTGACCGGCGGCAACGACGGTGTCGTACGGCTGTGGGAGCCCGCCACCGGGCAGGGCCGGCGCATCCTGCGCGGCCACGGGCGGCGTGTCGGCACGCTGTCCTTCAGCGCCGACGGCTCGCTGCTGGCGGCCGGCGGCAACGACGGTGTGGTCCGCGTCTGGCACGCCGCCTCCGGCCGGCGCCTGCGCGAACTGACCGGCCAGAGCGACCGCCTGGTGTCGGCGGCGTTCGGCCCCGCCGGACCGTTGCTGGCCACCGCGAGCAGCGACGGCGACCTCTACCTGTGGAACGCGGCCACCGGCGAGTACCAGCGAGAACTCGACGTCGAGACCGACCACGTGTGGGCGGAGGCGTTCAGCACCGACGGCGAACTCCTCGCCACCGCCAACGACGACGACACGGTACGGCTGTGGTACCGGGCCACGGGGGCGCACGTCGCCACCATCACCGAGCATTTCGGGCGGGTCCGCGCGATCGCCTTCCGGTGCGACGGCGCGGTCCTGGCCACCGGGTGCGACGACCGCAAGGTGCGGATCTGGGACGTGGCCGAACGCCGGATCACCGGTGTCCTCGACGGCCACGCCGACCGGGTGTACGCCGTGGGGTTCGCACCCGACGGCTCCTGGCTGGCCAGTGCCTCCTGGGACGGCACGGCGGTGGTCTGGAAGGACGGCGAGATCGACCACCGGCTGACCGGTCACACCGGCAAGCTCTGGACTGCGGCGGTCCACCCCCTGCGCCCCCTGCTGGCGACGGCGGGCGACGACCGCACGGTCCGCCTGTGGAACCCCGGCACCGGCGAGGAGACGGCCGTGCTGACGGGCCATACCGGCAGGATCCTCGCCGTGGCCTTCAGCCCCGACGGTTCCCTGCTGGCCAGCGGCGGCGAGGACGGCACGGTACGGCTGTGGAACGTGCCCGCCGACGGCCCGGCCACCCTGCGGGTCACCCTGGTCGGGATGCCCGGCGGCTGGGCGGCGCTGTCCGCGTCCGGTGGCTACAAGTACGAGGGAGACGTCACCGGCGAGTTCTGGCACGCGGTCGGCATGTGCCGCTTCGAGCCGGGGGAGTTGGACGGGCATCTGCCGGGGGTGTGGCAGGTGCCGCTGGACGAGCCGCTGGGGTGACGCGGGGGAGGGGCAGGACCGAGGGAGCTTTTGAACGCGTTCAAAAGAGGGCGTACGCTCATGCCATGAGCGACAGAGCCGCCCTTCTCAAGGGCATTCGCGCCTGGCTGGTCTTCTTCGTGGTGTGCCTCGCCCTGAGCGGGGCCACCGCCTTCCCCCTGGTCCACGAACTGCGCTGGACGGAGAGCGCGTTGCGCGCGCTGTCCGTACCGCGGTACCTGCCCGGTCCGACGCACTGGATCGAGCGCGTGCGCGACGGCCTCGACACCGCCGACACCGACTACCCGTTCCTGCTGTACGGCACCGACTGGCTGGCCTTCGCCCACCTCGTCATCGCGGTCGCCTTCTACGGGCCGTACCGCGACCCCGTCCGCAACATCTGGGTGGTCGAGTTCGGGATGATCGCCTGCGCCGGCATCATCCCGCTCGCGCTCGTCTGCGGACCTGTCCGCGGAATCCCCTTCTGGTGGTCGGTGATCGACATGTCGTTCGGGGTGTTCGGCGTGATCCCGCTGTACGTCGTGCGCAAGAAGATCAAGCGCCTGGAGGCGCTGGGAGTGCCGGGCGGGGCTCGGCCGGCGGCGGCCTGAGGCACGCCGTCACCCGGCGCGAAAACTGTTGTCGCCCCGCCCCGTGCCCCGGTCTGGCGCAAGCGCCTGCCGGTCCCGGCCGGTTTCACGCTCTCGCTCGCCCTCGGCGGCAAGCAGGCGGTGGCCGCCGCATGGACGATCCCGTCGGGGCCGACCCGGCGGCGGTCCCTCAGCGGTCCCGGGTGTTGCGCTCACGCGGGGCCATGTCAGCGGAGGGTGCCGTTGCGCAGGGTGTGGAGGACGTCGACCCGGTTCGTGGTGATCGAGTCGGCGCCCAGGGCCAGCAGGCGGCCCATCGAGCGGCGGGTGTCCGGGGTCCACACCGACAGCAGATAACCGTCGTGGTGGATGCGGGCCGCCAGCTCCCGGCTCACCAGGGAGAAGCGGTAGTTGAGCCAGCGCGGGCGGACCGCGTCCAGCAGCGCGGGCCGGGGTGGGGCCAGGCTCGTCCAGGTCAGCGCGATCTCGGCGGCCGGGTCGGCGGCGCGGACGGCGAGCATCGCCTCGGCGCCCGCGCAGTAGTAGACGCGCTCCCGGGCCCCGCTCTGCCGGACCACGTCCATGACCCGGTCGACCATCCGCCGCTCGACCCGCCCGCACAGGTCCACCATCACGCGGCTGTCGCCGGTCGCGGCCAGCGTCTCCGCCAGCGTCGGCACACCGCCCGCCGTGAGCCCGCGCACCTCCTCGGCGGACAGCGCGCCGAGCGGCCGGCCGACCTCCCACAGCCGCTGCAGCGTGTCGTCGTGCAGCAGCACGGGGACGCCGTCGCGGGTGAGCCGTACGTCGATCTCGACCGCGTCCGCGCCCCGGTCGAGCGCGGACCGCAGCGAGTCGATCGTGTTCTCACGGAGACGGTAGGGGTCGCCGCGATGGGCCACGGCGGTCACGGTCTGCATGACCCCCATTGTGGGGTGCCCCCGGTCCCGGGGTGCGTCAGGAGGCGAGCCAGGTGCTGGTGTACGTGTCGATCTCCGCCGTGATCCGGGCCTTGCCGGCGGCGTCCAGGAACGACGCCTCCACGGCGTTCTTCGCCAGGTCGGCCAGGCCCCGCTCGTCCAGGTCGAGCAGCCGCGCGGCCACCGCGTACTCGTTGTTGAGGTCGGTGCCGAACATCGGCGGGTCGTCGGAGTTGATCGTCACCAGCACCCCGGCCCGGGTGAACTCCTTGATCGGGTGCTCGTCCAGGGTGCGGACCGCGCGGGTGGCGATGTTCGAGGTCGGGCAGACCTCCAGCGGGATGCGGTGCTCGGCGAGGTGGGCGAGCAGCTTCGGGTCCCGCGCGGAGCTGGTGCCGTGCCCGATGCGCTCGGCGCGCAGGTCGGTCAGCGCGTCCCACACCGTCTCCGGACCGGTCGTCTCGCCGGCGTGCGGGACCGAGTGCAGACCGGCGGCGATGGCCCGGTCGAAGTACGGCTTGAACTGCGGCCGGGGTACACCGATCTCGGGGCCGCCGAGCCCGAACGACACCAGTCCCTCCGGGCGGATCCGGTCGTCCGTGGCGAGCCGCGCCGTCTCCTCGGCGGACTCCAGCCCTGCCTCACCCGGGATGTCGAAGCACCAGCGCAGCACGGTCCCGAACTCGGCCTCGGCGGCCTTGCGGGCGTCCTCGATCGCCGCCATGAAGCCCAGCTCGTCGATGCCGCGCCGGGTGGAGGAGAAGGGGGTGACGGTCAGCTCGGCGTAGCGCACCTGCTGCCGGGCCAGGTCGCGGGCGACCTCGTAGGTCAGCAGCCGGACGTCCTCCGGGGTGCGGATGACGTCGACGACCGACAGGTACACGTCGATGAAGTGCGCGAAGTCCGTGAACGTGAAGTAGTCGGCCAGGGCCTCGGGATCGGTGGGGACCTTGGAGTCGGGGTGGCGGGCGGCCAGCTCCGAGACGATGCGCGGGGAGGCGGAGCCGACGTGGTGGACGTGCAGTTCGGCCTTGGGCAGCCCGGCGATGAAGGTCCGCAGATCGCGGTCGGCCGTGCCGGCGGCGGGTACGGGGCTGTCGGTCATGGGGTCCTCCCCGGGACGGGCGCCCGCGAGCGTGGTCCATGGTCCTGGGCCGTGGTGCGGGCGCGGTGATCGGCTGATCGGTTGCGCGGGATCATCGTAGGCCCCGGCCCGCGCCGTCCCGGCCTGCCCGTAGCATGGCGGCACAGCCAGCAGAGGGGTCCTTCACCATGTCCGACGAGGTGCCGCAGTCCACGCCACAGCAGCATCAGCCTGCCGGCGAGGGGCCGACAGCACCCCGGCTGTCCCTGGACAAGCGGACGGAGCAGGGGCCCGAGGATCACGCACCGTGGCCGGCTCCGGGGCAGGGCGCTGATTCGGCTGCGGGTCGGGGCACCGGCTCCGCTGCGGGTCAGGGCACCGGCTCCGCTCCGGTTCCGGGCTCGATATCCGAGGCGCGCCCGGACTCCGCGCGTGGTGACGGCTCCGTCCACTACCAGCCGACGCTGACCTCGCTGCCCTCCTCGCCGGACGAGCCCGCCGACGCCGTGCCGCAGGGCTGGGCGCCGCCGGCCGCCGCTTCCGCGCCCCCGGCGGCGAACCCGTTCGCGCCCCCGGCGGCCACGGCCCCCGTGAACCCGTCCGCCCCGCCGTCCGCCCCGGCGAACCCCTATGCGCCGCCGTCCCCCTACGCCCCGCCTGCCGTGCAGCACGCGGGACCGGCACCCGTGCCCCCGCCGCCCATAGCCCCCGACGGCCCGGGCCAGGTGCCGTACGGCTACCCGGGCATGCCGCCCGCCTACGGCCACCCGGGACAGCCCCAGCCGCCGTACGCCGGCCCCTACGGCTGGCCCGGCATGCAGCCGATGCCGAGCAACGGCATGGGCACGGCCTCGCTGGTGCTGGGCATCCTGGCGTCGGTCGGCTTCCTGCTGTGGCCGATCGCCCTGGTGCTGGGCATCCTCGCGGTGATCTTCGGCGCGGTGGGCCGCGGAAAGGCCGGCCGGGGCGAGGCCACGAACCCCGGCGTGGCCCTCGCCGGGCTCATCTGCGGCGCGTCCGGCATCGTCCTGGCCCTGGGCTTCCTCGCGTTCGTGATCGCCCACCACACCTGAGGCACCGGCCGGCGCGACGGCGTCAGTCCGCTCTCAGCCGAGCCCGCGCCTCCATCAGGGCGAAGCCCAGCAGATTCGGCCCCCTCCACCGCTCCGGATCCGAAGCCGCCTCGTCGTCCGCCGCCAGCCCGATCCCCCACACGCGGTCCACGGGACTCGCCTCGACCAGCACCCGGTCACCCGTGCTCAACAGAAACCCGCGCAGCGCGTCGTCGGCCGCGAACTTGTGCACGCTCCCCTCGACCACGATCCCGAACCGCTCCCGCTCCCATGTCGTCTCGTCGAAACCCCGGACCAGCCGGCCGGCCTTCTTGGCCTGGGAGGGATGGCCGGAGGCCAGCACCCGCCGCTCGGCCTCCGCGTCCCCGAACAGCCGCGCCTTGCCGGCCATCATCCAGTGCTCGGCCGTCGCGTACTCCACCCCGTCGACCTCGAACGGGGACGGCCACCACTGACTCAGACAGCTCGCGCCGATGCTGCCGTCCGGTCGCGGCCGGTGCCCCCAGAAGTGCAGGTACTTGATCCGGCTGCCCGCCCGGACCTCGCTGATCAGGGCTTCCACCCCGTCGATCTTCCCCATGCACGCGAGTCTGGCACGCACCACTGACACTCCGTCCGCCCTTTTCTCGCCTGACTCGACACCTGGTCGACAGATTCCGTCGCGTAACCAAAAGGCAACAACGGAATCACTTGTTGGAGTCCTATTGCTCTGTCAGGATCGGCACTCAAATCGAGCTGGAGCTACGCCACCCACCCCCCGGGACGGGGCGAACGGCGGAGGAGAGCGACATGCACAACCCGGGCACCGCCACCCCGGAACGATTCCCCGCCGAGGAGCGATTCGCCGACGGCGCGCAGTTCATCGCGGGCCGGCTGACGAAGGGCACCTCGGGCCGTACCCACGCCGTGGTCGACCCCGCCACCGGCGACGCCGTGTACACCTACGAGCTGGCCGGCACCGACGACGTCGACGCGGCCGTAGCCGCCGCGCGCGAGGCGTTCCCGGGCTGGGCCTCGGCCACCCCGGGCGAGCGCTCCGACGCCCTGCACCGGTTCGCCGCCGTCCTCGCCGAGCGCGCCGAGGATTTCGCCCGGGCCGAGTCCCTGCAGTGCGGGAAGCCGCTGAAGCTCACCCGCGAGTTCGACGTGCCGGGGACCATCGACAACACCGCCTTCTTCGCGGGCGCCGCCCGGCACCTGCAGGGGCAGTCCGCCGGTGAGTACTCCGGGGACCACACGTCGTACGTCCGGCGCGAGCCGATCGGCGTCGTCGGATCGATCGCGCCCTGGAACTACCCCCTCCAGATGGCCGCCTGGAAGATCCTCCCGGCGATCGCCGCCGGCAACACCATCGTGCTGAAGCCCGCCGAGCTGACCCCGCTCACCTCGCTGCTCTTCGCCAGGGCCGCCACCGATGCCGGAATCCCGGACGGTGTCGTCAACATCGTCACCGGGACCGGGAAGGAGGCGGGGGAGCACCTGGTGGGCCACCCGGATGTCGCCATGACCTCCTTCACCGGCTCCACCGCCGTCGGCAGGCGCGTCGCCGAGGTCGCCACCGCCACGGTCAAGCGGCTGCATCTGGAGCTCGGCGGCAAGGCGCCGTTCGTCGTCTTCGACGACGCCGACCTGGAGGCCGCCGTCCACGGGGCCGTCGCCGGTGCGCTCATCAACACCGGGCAGGACTGCACGGCCGCCACGCGCGCGTACGTGCAGCGGCCGCTGTACGAGGCCTTCGTGGAGCAGACCGCCGCCCTGATGGAGAGCGTGCGGCTCGGTGATCCCTTCGCGCCCGGCACCGACCTCGGGCCGCTCGTCTCTCACGTCCAGCGCGACCGGGTGGCCGCCTTCGTCGACCGCGCGCGTGCCTACGCGCGCGTGGTGACCGGCGGCGAGGCCCCGAAGGGCGAGCTGGAGAAGGGTGCCTACTACCGGCCGACGCTGATCGCCGACGCGGCCCAGGACAGCGAGATCGTCCAGTCCGAGATCTTCGGCCCGGTACTGGTCGTACTGCCGTTCGACAGTGATGATGAGGGCATCCGGCTGGCCAACGACACCCCGTACGGCCTCGCCGCCTCCGCGTGGAGCAGCGGTGTGTACCGCGCGAACCGCGCCACCCGCGAGATCAAGGCGGGCTGCGTGTGGATCAACGACCACATCCCGATCATCAGCGAGATGCCGCACGGCGGCTACAAGGCGTCCGGCTTCGGCAAGGACATGTCGGCGTACTCCTTCGAGGAGTACACGCAGGTCAAGCACGTAATGTTCGACATTACGGCCGTTGCCCGCAAGGACTGGCACCGCACGATCTTCGGGGACCGGTAGCAGCCGTTCGACCGGCTGCCGCCGGGTGTGACGCTCCGGCCCTCGACCAGGCCGACCTCCCATTCCTCCCGAAAGGGCACCACGCGCATGGAGCAGTACGAGCCCGACCGCCTCACCCCGGTCGAAGTCGCCGCCATACGGCGCAGTCTGCGCAGCGGCCGGGCCGCGATGACCCGCCGGTCGCTGCTGCGCGCCTCCGCGGGCGGCGCGCTCGCGGTCGGCGGACTCGGGGCGCTGAGCGCCTGCGGGATCCCCCCGGCGAACAAGACGCAAGGAGGCGTGTCCGCCGACGACCACTCGGCCAAGGAGAAAGTCGTCAACTTCTCCAACTGGCCCGAGTACATCGACGTGGACGACAAGACGAAACGGCACCCCACGCTCGACGCCTTCGCCAAGCGGACCGGCATCCAGGTCAAGTACACCGAGGACATCAACGACAACGACGAGTTCTTCGGCAAGATCCAGCCGCAGCTCGCCGCGGGTCAGGACACCGGCCGGGACCTCATCGTCCTCACCGACTGGCTGGCCGCCCGCATGATCCGCCTCGGGTACGTCCAGAAACTGGACCCGGCCAACCTGCCGCACGCCTTCGCCAACCTGTCGGACCAGTTCCGCGCCCCCGACTGGGACCCGGGCCGGGCGTACTCGTACCCGTGGCAGGGCGTGTCGACCGTGATCGCGTACAACAAGAAGGCGCTCGCCGGCATCGAAGTGAAGTCGGTCTCCGACCTGCTCGACAACCCCAAGCTCAAGGGACGCGTCAGCTTCCTGACCGAGATGCGCGACACCATCGGCATGACCATGCTCGACATGGGCAAGGACCCGGAGAAGTTCACCGGTGACGACTTCGACGCGGTGATCGCCCGCCTCCAGAAGGCCGTCGACAAGGGCCAGATCCGCCGCTTCACCGGCAACGACTACACGTCCGACCTCACCAAGGGCGACATCGCCGCCTGCGTCGCCTGGGGCGGCGACATCGTCCAGCTGCAGGCGGACAACCCGGACGTCGGCTACGTCATCCCCGACAGCGGCTACATGACCTCGACCGACAACATGATGATCCCCAACAAGGCGCGCCACAAGACGAACGCCGAGCGGCTCATCGACTTCTTCTACCAGCCGGAGCCGGCCGCCGAGCTGGCCGCCTACGTCAACTACGTGAGTCCGGTCGCAGGCGTGCAGCCCTACCTTGCGAAGATCGACAAAGCGGCGGCGAACAACCCGCTGATCGTTCCCGACAAGGCCATGCAGGCGAAGTCCCGTTCCTTCCGCGCGCTGACGCAGCAGGAAGAGACGGCCTACCAGCAGAAGTTCTCGAAGCTCACAGGGGCGTGACGACGATGACGACACCAGACAACAGCGGCGACGTCCGCCTCTCCGGTATCTCCAAGACCTACGACAACGGCTTCACCGCCGTGCAGCCGCTGGACCTGACGGTGCCGCAGGGCTCCTTCTTCGCCCTGCTCGGCGCCTCCGGCTGCGGCAAGACCACCACCCTGCGCATGATCGCCGGCCTGGAGGAACCTTCCTCCGGCACCGTGCGCCTCGGCGACCAGGACGTCACCCACCTGCCGCCGTACAAGCGGCCGGTGAACACCGTCTTCCAGTCCTACGCGCTCTTCCCGCACCTCGACATCTTCGAGAACGTCGCCTTCGGGCTGCGCCGGCGCGGCATCAAGAGCGTGAAGAAGCAGGTCGAGGACATGCTGGACCTCGTCCAGCTCGGCGAGCAGGCGCGCAAGAAGCCGCACCAGCTCTCCGGTGGCCAGCAGCAGCGGGTCGCCGTCGCCCGCGCGCTCATCAACCACCCCAAGGTGCTCCTCCTCGACGAGCCGCTCGGCGCCCTCGACCTCAAGCTGCGCCGCCAGATGCAGCTGGAGCTCAAGCGCATCCAGACCGAGGTCGGCATCACCTTCATCCACGTCACGCACGACCAGGAGGAGGCCATGACCATGGCCGACACGGTCGCCGTGATGAACGCGGGCAGCGTCGAGCAGCTCGGTTCCCCGACCGACCTGTACGAGAACCCGAACACCACCTTCGTCGCGAACTTCCTCGGCACCTCCAACCTCATCGAGGCCGAGGTCGACACCAAGAGCGGCGACGACATCGTGCTCAAGGCGGGCGGCGGCAAGCTGGTGCTGCCCGAGTCGCGGTGTTCGGCGCCGACGACGGCCGGCGGCAAGGTGCTGGTCGGCATCCGGCCGGAGAAGATCTCCCTCACGCACGCCGACGACGCGGGGGACATCCCCGAGGGCCGCAACCGGCTCACCGGCAAGATCGCCGACGCGAGCTTCATCGGTGTCTCCACCCAGTACGTGATCGACAGCCCGGTCTGCGACGAGCTCGCGGTGTACGTCCAGAACGTCGAGCGCGACGGCCGGCTCGTGCCCGGCGCCGACGTCGTGCTGCACTGGAGCCCGGCGCACACCTTCGGCCTGGACGCGGCCCAGGACATCGACGCGGGCACCGAGGAAGAGGCGGCCGCCTGATGTCGACGCTCACCGAGGCGCCCCCGCCCCTCGCGCCCACCGCGCCGGAGAAGAAGCCCCCGCGCAAGCGGGGCCGGTTCACGCCGTACTGGCTGCTGCTGCCCGGCATCCTCTGGCTGATCGTCTTCTTCGCGCTGCCGATGATCTACCAGGCCTCCACCTCCGTGCAGCAGGGCTCCCTGGAGGAGGGCTACAAGGTCACCTGGCACTTCGCGACCTACTGGGACGCACTGAGCCAGTACTGGCCGCAGTTCCTGCGGTCCGTCTTCTACGCGGCCGCGGCCACGGTCCTGTGCCTGCTGCTCGGTTACCCGCTGGCCTATCTGATCGCGTTCCGGGCGGGCCGCTGGCGGAACCTGATCATGATCCTGGTGATCGCGCCGTTCTTCACCAGCTTCCTGATCCGCACCCTGGCCTGGAAGACGATCCTCGCCGACAACGGCCCGGTGGTGCACGTACTGAACTCGCTGCACCTCCTGGACCTCACCAACTGGCTCGGCTGGACGGCCGGCGACCGGGTCCTCGCCACACCGCTGGCGGTGGTGTGCGGACTGACGTACAACTTCCTGCCGTTCATGATCCTGCCGCTGTACACCTCACTGGAGCGGATCGACCCACGGCTGCACGAGGCGGCCGGCGACCTGTACGCCAAGCCCTGGACCACCTTCCGCAAGGTCACCTTCCCGCTGTCGATGCCGGGCGTGGTCTCCGGCACGCTGCTGACCTTCATCCCGGCGGCCGGCGACTACGTCAACGCCGAACTCCTCGGCTCCACCGACACCCGCATGATCGGCAACGTCATCCAGACGCAGTTCCTGCGGATCCTGGACTACCCGACCGCCGCGGCCCTCTCCTTCATCCTCATGGCCGCCATCCTGGCCATGGTCACGATCTACATCCGCCGGTCCGGGACGGAGGACCTGGTCTAAATGCCCTTCGTCAACTGGCTCAAGCGCCATCTCGTCGTCATCGCGGGAATCCTGACCCTCGCCTACCTGCTGCTGCCCAACGTCATCGTGACGGTGTTCTCCTTCAACAAGCCGAAGGGGCGCTTCAACTACGAGTGGCAGCAGTTCTCCCTGGACGCCTGGAAGCAGCCGTGCGGTGTCGCCGACATGTGCGGCTCGCTGTCCATCAGTCTCCAGATCGCCGTCTGGGCCACGATCGGCGCCACGGTCCTCGGCACGATGATCGCCTTCGCGCTGGTCCGCTACCGCTTCCGCGCCCGCGGCGCCGTCAACTCGCTGATCTTCCTGCCGATGGCGATGCCCGAGGTCGTCATGGCCGCCTCGCTGCTCACCCTGTTCCTCAACATGGGCGCTCAGCTGGGATTCTGGACGATCCTCATCGCCCACATCATGTTCTGCCTCAGCTTCGTCGTCACCGCGGTCAAGGCGCGCGTGATGTCGATGGACCCGCGCCTGGAGGAGGCCGCCCGGGACCTGTACGCCGGCCCCGTGCAGACCTTCCTGCGGGTCACCCTGCCCATCGCGGCACCGGGCATCGCGGCGGGCGCGCTGCTGTCGTTCGCGCTCTCCTTCGACGACTTCATCATCACGAACTTCAACGCCGGCTCGACCGTCACCTTCCCGATGTTCGTGTGGGGTTCGGCGCAGCGCGGAACACCGGTCCAGATCAACGTGATCGGTACGACCATGTTCCTCGTCGCGGTTCTCATCACGCTGTTCTCGATGCTCGTCACCAATCGCCGTAACAACCAGAAGGCATAAGCCCCTGTAGGGAGTTGAAATCATGGCCCCGAGCGCCATGAGCCGTGGCAAAGACAACTGGATCGCTTCTCTCTCCGAGGCCCAGCCGGTCCCGTACTGGCTGGAGGACCCCGGCAAGCCCCACCCCGAGCCCGCCCTCACCGGCACCGACACCTGCGACCTGCTGGTCGTCGGCGGCGGCTACAGCGGACTGTGGACCGCGCTCAACGCGAAAGAGCGCGATCCGCAGCGGGACGTGGTCCTGCTGGAAGGCCGCGAGGTGGGCTGGGCCGCCTCCGGCCGCAACGGCGGATTCTGCGCCGCCTCCCTCACCCACGGCCTGCCCAACGGCCTCACCCGCTGGCCCGACGAGATCCAGAAGCTGGAGGAGCTGGGCCGGCGCAACCTGGACGAGATCGAGGCCGCGCTCGCCCGGCACGGCATCGACTGCGACTTCGAGCGCACCGGCGAGATCGATGTCGCCACCGAGACCTACCAGGCCTGGGAACTGCGCGACTGGCACAAGGAGTTGGCGGAGCAGGGGCTCGCGGACGGCATCGAGTTCCTGGACGCCGACGCCGTGCGCGAGCAGGTGAACTCACCCACCTTCGAGGCCGGACTGTGGGACCGCCGGGGCGTGGCCATGCTGCACCCGGCGAAGCTGGCCTGGGGCCTGAAGGCGGCGTGTCTGCGGCTCGGGGTGCGGGTGTACGAGCACACACCCGCGCTGACGCTGAAGCCGTACGGCGCCGGGATGGCCGTACGCACGCCGTACGGCGCGGTCCGTGCCCGCAGGGTCGCGCTCGGCACCAACATCTTCCCGAACCTGTTGCGCCGCGTGCGCTCCTACACCGTCCCGGTCTACGACTACGCGCTGATGACCGAGCCGCTCACCGCCGACCAGCTGGCGTCGATCGGCTGGAAGAACCGTCAGGGCCTCGGCGACAGCGCCAACCAGTTCCACTACTTCCGCCTCTCCGCCGACAACCGCGTCCTGTGGGGCGGTTACGACGCGATCCACCACTACGGCGGCCGGGTGCGCGCCGAGTACGACGACCGGCCGGAGACGTACGCCAAGCTCGCCGGCCACTTCTTCACCTGCTTCCCGCAGTTGGAGGGCGTCCGCTTCACCCACGCCTGGGGCGGCGCGATCGACACCTGCTCGCGCTTCTCGGCGTTCTTCGGCACGGCGCACCAGGGGAAGGTCGCGTACGCGGCCGGCTACACCGGTCTGGGCGTCGGCGCGACCCGCTTCGGCGCGGACGTGATGCTCGACCTGCTGGACGGGGAGCGCACCGAGCGGACGGAGCTGGAGATGGTCCGCAAGAAGCCGCTGCCGTTCCCGCCCGAGCCGTTCGCCTGGACCGGGATCGCTCTCACCAAGTGGTCCCTGGCCCGCGCGGACGCGCACGGCGGCCGCCGCAACCTGTGGCTGCGGACGATGGACCGGCTGGGGCTGGGCTTCGACAGCTGAGGCCTTGTACCCGGTCGTTGTGGCTGGGTCAAGCCACGAGTTTCCGGAGCATGACCGCGCTCCCGCGTTCCGGCGTACTGGAAGCACGGGCCTCACCGGGAGGCACCGACTTCCACACCGGATCGGCAGGAGAAGATCATGACCCTCATCAACCGCTTCCACCGCAAGCACGACGACACTCGTCCCAAGCGCCGCCTGGGCCTGGCGACAGCGGTGGCCTCCGCCGTCGTCGCCGCCGGAGGCGTCATGCTGCCGGTGGCGGCCGCCACGGCGGCGCCGATGCACCAGACGTCCGCGGTGACCATGGCTCCCCGGCACGACCACCAGGACGGGGACCACTGGGACCACCACGACCATGACGACTGGGACCACCATCACCACCACTGCGACGACGCCTGGTACTGGTTCTACGACTAGCGGGTGCCCCGGCCGGGCACCGCAATGTGACCCAGGTCACTTCGTTGGGGGTCAGGAACCCGCGTAATGCCCCCGGAAGGCCTCCCTCTCTCCTCCTGACGCGACCGCGTCGGACGGTCGGGCGAGAGAAAGGGAGGCCTTGCGATGACTGGGGCGAAGACGGCCGTCGAATGGCTGGCATCCGTCGCACCGGACCCCGAAGCCTGTCGCCGGGAATGGGAGCGCAATCCTCTGGGCATCGCGCTGTTGCCCGCCGGCCGGGCCTGGGACGTGCTGATCCTGCCGGGCGACCTCGGTTACCCGACCCTGGACGTGCTCACCCGTGTGCTCGACCACCCCGGCCCGGTGCTCGTCGACTTCGGCGACAACCGGGTCGGGTTCTTCGTGCCGCCGGGCACCGCGGCCCGCTGGGTCGGCACCGGGGTCCGCTCCGCCGGACCCGGCACCTGGCTCGTCGTGCCGTATCCGGGCCGGACGACCCGGGGCGTGCGCTGGCTGGTGCAGCCGGACGGCTCGGGCACGCTGACCGACCCCGCGCTGCTGGAACTGGCGATGCACGAGGCGGCGGCGCGGCTGGCCGGGGGAGAGGGCGGGGAAGGGTAGCGTCCGGGAACCCGCGGCTCCCCCGCCGCCCACTCATGTACGCGTCGCGCTCCGGCCGACGCCCGGCACCAGGGACAGGGCGGTCAGCAGCACGGTGCACAGGCACCAGCTGGCCACCACGTCCAGTGGCCAGTGATAGCCGTGGCGGACCAGGCCGTACGACACCCCGAGGACCAGGGCCGCACAGCCGGTGACCAGGCTCCGGCGGGCGGCCGTGGAGCGCAGCCAGGAGAGCAGCAGCAGGGTCGCGGAGCCGTAGGCGACGGCCGCCGTGGCCGTGTGTCCGGAGGGGAAGTAGCCCACGGCCGGAGGTTCCACGGGTCCCGGCCGCGCGGTCCAGTCCTTGAGCGGTTCGATGATCACCGGGACCAGCGCCATCAGGACGGCCGCCGCGGCGGGTGGCAGCCACCACCGGTGCGCGCCGGTCGCGCGTCCCCGCCGGAGGGCGTAGATCACGGCCGCTGCGAGGACCGGGACGGCGACCTGGACGTTGCCGAGGTCGGAGAGGACTTGGCCGAACCCGTCCGGCCGGACCAGGTCCCGGCTGAGGCGCGAGTCCAGGCGCAACAGCGGGCCGTGGACCACGACCTGCCAGGTGATCAGGGCGAAGAGGGCGGCCGGAAGGCCGAGGAGCGCACGGTGACGGGTTGACACGGTGCCCAGCTTCTCAGGTCCGCTCGGCCCGGCACGCGGAATGCGTCGCATCGGTCGGGGCACGGCCCGGAGGGGCGAAGAGGAAGGAGGTCGGCCGCCCCGGAACAGGGGGGGTAGTTCCGAGGCGGCCGTCCGGATCGGAACGTCGCGCGCCCCGGGGGGTTTGGGGCGGCGACCGTCCGATCGGTGAGGAGATCCCGGCTCCGTCAGGCGCCGGTTGTGTGCGCGAGGGCACGACCAGGTCGAAGCTGGGGAGGCCTCGGCCTGAAATCGCCCACAGTCCCCTGTGGGCGGGGTGTATCTCTCATCTGGGTAGAACCTACGGCAGGTCGGGCCGCTTGGGCAGACGGAATCGGCTCCCGTCATCCACCCCGCACACCTTCTTCACACGGCCTGCCGCAGGCACCCTTCAGGGGGAGACCAGCCGCTCGGATGTGCGGGCTCAGATGCGCGCGAACGCCTGCTCGATGATGTCCAGGCCCTCGGTGAGGAGGTCCTCGCCGATCACCAGCGGGGGCAGGAAGCGCAGCACGTTGCCGTAGGTGCCGCAGGTCAGGACCAGCAGTCCCTCGGCGTGGCAGGCCTTGGCGAGGGCGGCGGTGGCCTCCGGGGCGGGCTCCTTGGTGGCCCGGTCCTTGACCAGCTCGATCGCGATCATGGCACCGCGGCCCCGCACGTCGCCGATCACGTCGAACTTCTCGGCCATGGCGGAGAGGCGACCCTTCATGATCTCCTCGATGCGCTTGGCCTTGCCGTTGAGGTCGAGCTCCTTCATGGTCTCGATGGCACCGAGCGCACCCGCGCAGGCGACCGGGTTGCCGCCGTAGGTACCGCCGAGCCCACCGGCGTGCGCGGCGTCCATGATCTCCGCACGCCCGGTGACGGCGGCGAGCGGAAGCCCGCCGGCGATGCCCTTGGCGGTCGTGATCAGGTCGGGCACGATGCCCTCGTCCTCGCAGGCGAACCACTGCCCGGTCCGGCAGAAGCCGGACTGGATCTCGTCGGCGACGAAGACGATCCCGTTGTCGGCGGCGAACTGCCGGACGGCCGGCAGGAAGCCCTTCGCGGGCTCGATGAAGCCACCCTCACCGAGCACCGGCTCGATGATGATCGCGGCCACGTTGTCCGGGCCGACCTGCTTGGTGATCTGGTCGATGGCCTGCGCGGCGGCCTCCGGACCGGCGTTCTCCGCCCCGGTCGGCCACCGGTAGCCGTACGCCACCGGCACCCGGTACACCTCGGGCGCGAACGGCCCGAACCCGTGCTTGTACGGCATGTTCTTCGCCGTCAGCGCCATGGTCAGGTTGGTCCGGCCGTGGTACCCGTGGTCGAACACCACCACGGCCTGCCGCTTGGTGTACGCACGCGCGATCTTGACGGCGTTCTCGACGGCCTCGGCGCCCGAGTTGAACAGCGCGGACTTCTTGGCGTGGTCACCCGGGGTCAGCTCGGCGAGCGCCTCCGCGACCTCCACGTACCCCTCGTAGGGGGTGACCATGAAACAGGTGTGGGTGAAGTCGGCGAGCTGGGCGCCGGCCCGCCGCACGACGGCCTCGGCGGACGCGCCGACGCTGGTCACGGCGATACCGGACCCGAAGTCGATGAGCCGGTTGCCGTCGACGTCCTCGATGATCCCGCCACCGGCGCGCGCGGTGAACACCGGCAGCACGGAGCCCACGCCCTGCGCGACCGCGGCGGTACGGCGGGCCTGCAGCTCCTGCGACTTCGGGCCGGGGATGGCGGTGACGACGCGGCGCTCCTGCGGAAGTGCGGTCATGGGGGCTCCTGATGATCTTGCGTACCGAGCGGACTGATCTGGCGTCCCGGACGATCCCGGGCGGTGAGTTTCCGGCCGCTTACCTACTCTTTCTTCGCAGGCTAGGGCCGGGGGTGGGGGGTGGGCATGCTCCATGTGGGCGTTGTCGTTCACCCCGGTTGTCCGTGGTGGACATAGCCGGGTGGCCGGGGTACGCCCAGTCGGCGGGCGCTCTCGGCCGCGTAAGCGGTGAACTCCCCTTGCCGGGGCGTTAGATTGCTGGCTGACGGTTCGAGGGAACGGCTGGTCAGGGGGCAAGGGCGATGGACAGCGACGGCACGCGAGACGCACGCGGCACGCATGCGAATCCTGTACCTCGCCCGGCGTCACCGACCGAGCGGGGCACGGTGCCGCCCATGCCTGCGCTACCGCCGGGCCTGCCTCCCCAACCGGACGGCTCCGCCTTCCTGACCTGGCTGCGGACCTCCCGTCCGGTGGCGGCGCCCGGCGTGTGGCGCCTGGGGCACCGGCCCCGGCCCGAACAGGAGCCCGAGCGGCTCCCGGCCCGGCAGCTGATCAGCGGTGCCCTCATCGCCTTCCTGGTCGGCTGGCTCGTCTGGTCCCTGCTGTGGAACGGCTACCTCGGCAGCTGGTGGGTGCTGCCGCTCGAACTGCTCGTCCCCGAATCCTGGCGCAACAGCGACAGCAGTGTGTCGCGTGCCTTCCTCTGGTACGGCTACTACACCGTCATCGCGCTCGCCATCGTGCTGATCGTCGGCCGTCTCGGCCGCTGGGGGGAGGTCTGGCGCCGCTACGGTCCGCCGGCCTGGCGTCCGGCCGTGCCGGTGGCCGAGCGCCCGCCCGCCCCCGAGCAGGACCCGGCCGAATGGCCCCACCTGCGCCGTGCCGGCGCCCACGAGGCTGCCGAGCGCCTTGCCGCCGAGGCGAGGGCCGGGCTCATGCGGGACGTCGATCACGCGCGGATCAGCCGGGCCTGGCAGGGGGTGCGGTCGGGGCGGCACACCCTGGCCACCTTCACCGGCGCCGTACTCCGGGACGGCTCCGCGGCCTGCCTGCACCCCTCCGGCGAACGCGACCTGCCCGTGCGGCACGCCCGCCACGACCTGTTCACCGGCCAGGTCCGGCTCGGCACCGCCGCTGACGACCCCCGCAACCCCTACCACTACCGGGGCGCGGGCCTCGGTCTCGACCCCGGTCTGCTCGGCACCTCGCTGCTCGCCGTCGGTCCGTCCGGCTCCGGGAAGACCGGCGCGGTGGTACGGCCGCTCGCCGAGTCCCTGTGCCTGCACGCCCTCGCCGGGCGCGCCTCCGTCGTGGTCGTCGGTGCGGCGGGGGCCGGACTCGGCTCGGACGAGGCCTACGACGTCGTCGTACGCATCGGCCGGCCGGAGTCCGTCTACGACCTCGACCTCTACGGGGGCACCACCGACCCCGACGAGGCCGCCGCCATACTCGCCGAGGCCCTCGCGGGAGACCTCGCCGACCCGCACCCGGGCAGCGACAGCCGCCGCTCGACCACCGTTCTCGCCCAGTTGCTCGGTCCCTTCCGGGCCGTCCACGACCGCTTTCCGTCCGTGCCCGAGCTGCGCCGGCTCCTCGACGGCGCTCCCGGCCCGCTCGCGGCGCTGCGCAAGGCGCTGACGGACACGGGACAGGAAGGGCTCCTGCGGGAACTCGACGCCCGCGAACGGCAGATGGCCCACCCGGGTGACGTAGGCACCGTGCTCGCCGACCGGATCGCACTGCTCGACCGGCCTGCCTTCGCCGGCTTCTTCGACACCTCCGACCAGACCCGGCCGTTCTCGCTCAAGGCCCTCGACCACCCGGTACGGGTCCGCATCGACCTGCCCCAGCGCGGGCACGCCGACGCCTCCCGGATCCTGGCCCGGCTGGTGCTCGCCCAGTTCACGGCTGCCGTGACCGTACGGGAGGACCGGTCGCTCTTCGCCTGCCTGATCCTCGACGACGCCTCCGGCGCCATCACCCCGGAGGCGGTCCGCGGCATCCAGCGGCTGCGTTCGGCGGGGGCCGGCGCGGTGCTCACCCTGCGCACCCTGGACGACGTGCCCAGGCCGCTGCGCAGTCCGCTGCTCGGCGCGATCGGCTGCCGGATGGCACTGTCCGGGGTCACCCCCTGGGACGGGCAGGACTTCGCCGAAGTGTGGGGCAAGGAGTGGACCGAGACCCGGGACGTCACCGATCGCCAGATCATCGCCGAGACCCCGGCCGGCAAGGCCGTCCACATCCTGCGCCGGGTCATCACGGGACAGGCACCCACCGCTCGCGCCGTCACCGTGCGGCAGGTCGAGCGGGAGCGGTGGTCGGCTTCCGAGCTGGCCCATGGGGTGCCGGCGGGACATGCGGTGTTGTCGCTGACGAGTGTGCGGGGGGAGCATGCGCCGCCGTTGCTGGTGGATCTGAGGGGGTGACGGGGCGGCGGGGGATCGTACGGTGAGGCAGAATCGGTGTAGGTCGTTCATACGGTTCGGCCAAAAGATCCATCGCGTCGTCACAGTGTCCGCCTGAACGCCCGGTGTTCCGTCATCTGAAGGACCGATGCCCCCTACCCTCGCCTCGCTCGTCCACCACTCCGCGCTGAAGCTGACCGTGCGCGCGGGCGAGGACCGCCTCGACGTGCCCGTCCGCTGGGCCCACGTCAGTGAGCTGGCCGACCCGGTGCCGTACATGGAGGGCGGCGAGCTGCTGCTGATCACCGCGCTGAAGCTGGACGCGGAAGATCCCGAGGCCATGCGGCGGTATGTGAAGCGGCTGGTCGGGGCCGGTGTCGTGGGGCTCGGCTTCGCCGTGGGCGTCAACTACGAGGAGGTTCCGGCGGCTCTCGTCGACGCCTGTCGGACGGACGGGCTGCCGCTGCTGGAGGTTCCCCGGCGTACCCCCTTCCTCGCCATCAGCAAGGCCGTCTCCGCCGCCATCGCCGCCGACCAGTACCGGGCCGTCACCGCCGGGTTCGCCGCGCAGCGCGAGCTGACCAAGCAGGCGCTGACCTCCGGGCCCGAGGGGCTGCTCGGCGCGCTCGCCGGGCAGGTCGACGGATGGGCCGCGCTGTACGACGCCTCCGGCTGCGTCGTCGCCGCCGCGCCCGAGTGGGCCGGGCGGCGTGCCGCTCGGCTGACGGCGGACGTCGAGCGACTGCGGGAGCGTCCCGCGCCCGCCTCCTCCGTGGTCGGCGGGCCCGATCACGAGGACCGGGTCGAGCTGCACTCCCTGGGGACGGGGCGGCGACCGCGCGCGGCGCTCGCCGTCGGCACCGCCGCCGCCCTCGGCACCGCCGAGCGGTACGCCGTGCACTCCGCCATCGCCCTGCTCACCCTCACCACCGAACGCTCCCGCTCCCTGCACGCGGCCGAACAGCGCGTCGGCACGGCCGTGCTGCGCATGCTCCTCGCCGGGGAGCCCGACCACGCCCGTGCCGTCGCCGGCGACCTGTACGGCGGACTGCTCGACGCGCCGTTCCGGATGATCGTCGCCGAGTCGGTGCCGGGATCCGCCGCTCGGGCGCACGCCGATGCCCATCGTCACGTGCGGACGGCGGGTGCCGGCGGCGGCGTGCCCGACGCCGGTGACCTGAGCGGTGATCCGCTGGGCGGGCTGGCGGAGAGCATGGAGTCCGCCGCCGCGCGCTCGGGGGAGGCCGTGCTGGTCGTGCCCGAGGGGGAGCGGCTGGTGGTGCTCGCCACGGACGGGGGAGCGGCGGTGGCCGCCTGTACGCAGTACGCCACCGCGCTCGAGGCGGCACGAGCGGTGGCGGAGCAGGCCGGGGGCCAGGAGGAGGAACTGGTCGTCGGGTTGTCCGCGCCGGCCGGGCCGATCGCCGCCGCGGCCGCCTACAAGCAGGCCGAGCAGGCGCTGTCGGTGGCGCGGCGGAGGGGGCGGGTGCTGGTGGAGCACGAGCAGCTGGCCGCGGGGTCCGTGCTGCCGTTGCTCGCCGACGACGCGGTGAAGGCGTTCGCGGACGGGTTGCTTCGGGCGTTGCACGAGCACGACGCGACGGGGCGGGGCGATCTGGTCGCCTCACTGCGGGCGTGGCTGTCGCGGCACGGGCAGTGGGACGCCGCGGCCGCGGACCTCGGGGTGCACCGGCACACGCTCCGGTACCGGATGCGGCGCGTCGAGGAGATTCTGGGGCGGTCCCTGGACGACCCGGACGTGCGGATGGAGCTGTGGCTCGCCCTGAAGGCGACCAGCACCGAATGACCGGCGCCGAACAGTGCGAGCAGAGCAGCACCGAATAGTCCAAAAAGTAGTGCGCGCTCCGGCTACTGCTACGACCCGGACAAGCGACCCCGGGTCACCCCCGCCCTACCGTGGACCACGAAAGCCAAGCACACCTCCAACGCGGAAAGGCCGGGAATCGCGCATGACTTCGATCCACGCCTTCTGGCTCGCCGGCCGCCAGGTCACCGGCGAGGACACCTTCGACGTCACCTCACCGTGGGACGGCCGGCTCGTCGGCAAGGTCGGCGTGCCGACCGACGCCCAGGTCGAGGAGGCCGTGGCCGCCGCGTACGCCGTGCGGGACGAGTTCGCCGCCACCCCGGCGCACGTGCGCGCCGCCGCCCTGGACCACGTCAGCAAGCGGCTGGTCGAGCGCACCGAGGAGATCGCCCAGCTGATCTCCGCCGAGAACGGCAAGCCCGTCAAGTGGGCCCGCGGGGAAGTCGGTCGCGCCGTCTCCGTGTTCCGGTTCGCCGCCGAGGAGGCCCGCCGGTTCAACGGCGGCGAGGCCCAGCGGCTCGACACCGACGCCGGCGGCCAGGGCCGGCTGGCGCTGACCCGCCGGTTCCCGAAGGGTGTCGTGCTCGGCATCGCGCCGTTCAACTTCCCGCTGAACCTGTGCGCCCACAAGGTCGCCCCGGCGATCGCCGTCGGTGCGCCGATCATCCTGAAGCCGGCCCCGGCCACCCCGCTCTCCGGCCTGGTCCTGGGCGAGCTGCTGGCCGAGACCGAGCTGCCGGCCGGCTCCTGGTCGGTCCTGCCGGTCCCGAACGACCGCATGCCCGCCCTGGTCCAGGACGAGCGTCTGCCGGTGATCTCCTTCACCGGTTCGGACAAGGTCGGCTACGCGATCATGGACTCGGTGCCGCGCAAGCACTGCACGCTGGAGCTGGGCGGCAACGGCGCGGCCGTCGTCCTCGCCGACTTCGCGAGCGACGCGGACCTGGACTGGGCCGCGACCCGCATCGCGACCTTCTCCAACTACCAGGGCGGCCAGTCCTGCATCTCCGTGCAGCGCGTCATCGCCGACGCCGCCGTCTACGACCGCCTGCTGCCGCGCATCGTCGCCGCCGTCGAGGCCCAGGTCACCGGTGACCCCTCCGACGCCAAGACGGACGTCGGCCCGCTGGTCAGCGAGGACGCCGCCAAGCGCGTGGAGTCCTGGGTGAAGGAGGCCGTCGAGGCCGGCGCTCAGCTGCTCACCGGTGGCGACCGTGACGGCGCCTCCTACGCGCCGACCGTCCTCACCGACGTACCGGCGGACGTCACCCTCGCCTGCGAGGAGGTCTTCGGACCGGTCCTGACCGTGCAGAAGGTGGACGGCGAGGCGGCGGCCTTCGCCGCGGTCAACGACTCCAAGTACGGCCTCCAGGCGGGCGTGTTCACCCACGACCTGCAGGTCGCCTTCCGCGCCCACCGTGCCCTCGAGGTCGGCGGCGTGGTGATCGGCGACGTCCCGTCCTACCGCGCGGACCAGATGCCGTACGGCGGCGCCAAGCAGTCCGGCGTGGGCCGCGAAGGCGTGCGGTTCGCGATGGAGGACTACACCTACGAGCGCGTGCTGGTCCTGACCGGTCTCGCGCTCTGACCTGCCACGGACAGGTCGGAAACGGCAGCGGCCGGTGCCCACTGTGCGGGGGCACCGGCCGCTGTCGTTTCCTGTCCCTGAGTAAAGGATTCGACATCGGCTGTTCAAGAGTCCTGCTGTGTGTCTTGTTCTGTCCATGACTCTCCCGATGGGATGCGCCTGACCAGTTCGTCCGACTCAGGACGTCTCAGGGATTTGTCAGGGGAACACATGCGCATAGCCCGTACCGGGCGCGGCCTCGCGGCTTCCGCCGCCACCGCCGCACTCGTCGCCGCAGGACTGGCGACCATCTCCTCGGCCGGCGCCACCAGCGCCGCGCCCGCCGGCGTACCGCACACCTTCGCGCAGCCGGCCATCGCGGGGCACAACCTGGTCCACGGCGTGGCCAGCCCCCTCCCCATCGCCCAGTGCCAGGCCAAGTGGCACATCAACTGCTACAACCCGCTGCAGTACCGCACCGCGTACGACCTGAACCCGCTGTACAAGAAGGGCATCACGGGCAAGGGCCGTACGATCGTCATCGTCGACTCCTTCGGGTCCCCGACCGTCCAGCACGATCTGGACGTCTACAGCAAGCAGTTCGGGCTGCCCAGCACCAAGGTCGACGTCGTCAAGTGGGGTCACGTCCCGAAGTTCGACCCCAAGAACTCCGACATGACCGGCTGGGCCGGCGAGACCTCGCTGGACGTCGAGATGGCCCACGCCGTCGCGCCGGGCGCGAAGATCGTCCTGGTGGAGACGGCCGTCGCCGAGACCGAGGGCACCACCGGTCTGCCGGAGATGATGTCCGCCGAGAAGTACCTGATCGACCACGGTGTCGGCGACGTCATCAGCCAGAGCTTCGGCGCCACCGAGGACACCTTCCCGGGCTTCGACAAGGGCGACTTCTCCAGCATCAAGAAGCTGCGGTACGCCTTCGAGGCCGCGCAGCGCAAGCACGTGACCGTGCTCGGCTCCTCCGGCGACGGCGGCGCCACCGACATGAAGGCGGACGGCAAGACGTACTACAACAAGCCCGTCAACTCGTGGCCGTCGTCGGACCCGTTGGTCACCTCCATCGGCGGCACCCAGCTCCACCTGAACGACAAGGGCGAGCGCGTCAAGCCGGACAGCGTCTACAACGACTACGGCGCGGGCGGCGGCGGCCAGTCCCACGTGTTCACCCGCCCGGGCTTCCAGGACGGTGTGAAGAACGTCGTCGGCACCCGCCGCGGCACCCCGGACATCTCGATGGCCGCGGCGGTCAACGGCGGTGCCTGGGTGTACTCCAGCTACGACCCGACCGCCACCGGCTGGGACGTCTCCGGCGGCACCAGCGAGGCCAGCCCGCTGTTCTCGGGCATCGTCGCCCTCGCCGACCAGGCGGCCGGCCACCGTCTGGGTGACCTCAACCCGGCGCTCTACACCCTGCTGAAGCAGAAGAACCCGGGCATCGTCGACGTCAACGACGGCACCGACAACAGCTACCAGGGCGTCAAGGGCTACAAGGCCGTCAACGGCTACGACATGGCCACCGGCGTGGGCACGCTCGACGCCCTGCGTTTCGTGTCCGCCCTCGCCAAGAACCACTGACGGTCACTGTTTTCAGGCTCTGCAGGGCGCTGCCCGCCCTGCAGAAGGGGCCCGGCACCGCTGCCTTTCGGTGCCGGGCCCCTGTGCGTCGCCGGCGTCCTCCGGACCTCCCCCCCGCCGCAGCTGATGCACCGCATGCTCCTGAAGGGGTGCGGGACTTCGGGCAAGGCGGGCAGAGGCGTGCCCCGGACGCGACCGGAGCACGGGGAGGTACGTCAGGAGGCGGCCGGTGCCGGTCCCGAACTCGCCCGCACCGTGAGCTCGGGCGCGAGCAGCACGACCTCGTCGCCGCCCCGCCCGTCCAGCTTGGCCACGAGGTGCTCGACCGCGTACCGGCCCATCTCCTGCGCCGGGATGGCGACCGAGGTCAGCCGCACCGAGGCCTGCACGGCGATCTGGTCCGGGCAGATCGCGACCACGGACACGTCCTCCGGCACCGCCCGCCCCTGCTGGCGCAGCAGCGCGAGCAGCGGTTCCACCGCCGACTCGTTCTGCACCACGAACCCGGTCGTGGCCGGCCGCTCGTCGAGGATCCGGGCCAGGGTCACGGCCATCGCGTCGTAGCCGCCGTCGCACGGGCGGTGCAGCACCCGTACGCCCGTCTCGCGGGCCCGGGAACGCAGTCCGTCGAGGGTGCGCTCGGCGAAACCGGTGTGCCGCTCGTAGACGGCCGGGGCCTCGCCGATGACAGCGATGTCACGGTGGCCGAGCCCCGCCAGGTGCTCCACGCACATCGCGCCCGTCGCGGTCCAGTCCAGGTCGACGCAGGTCAGGCCGGTGGTGTCGGCGGGCAGTCCGATCAGGACGGACGGCTGGTCGGTGCTGCGCAGCAGCGGCAGCCGCTCGTCCTCCAGCTCGACGTCCATCAGGATCATCGCGTCGGCGAGACCGCTGCCGGTCACCCGGCGCACCGCGTCGGGCCCCTCCTCTCCGGTGAGCAGCAGGACGTCGTAGCCGTGGTTGCGGGCCGTGGTGGCCACCGCGATGGCGATCTCCATCATCACCGGCACGTACATGTCGGTGCGCAGCGGGATCATCAGCGCGATGATGTTCGACCGCTTGCCGGCCAGGGCGCGGGCGCCGGCGTTGGGGTGGTAGCCCAGTTCCCGGATGCTCTGCTCGACCCGCTGCCGGGTGGTCGCGGAGATGGACCGCTTGCCGCTGAGGACATAGCTCACCGTGCTCGCCGAGACTCCGGCGTGCTGGGCGACCTCGGCGAGGGTGACCATCCGTGCTCCAAGCTGTGTGAAGCGCTTCGACTGCCGCGCGTTACTGAGGGGCCTGAGTGAGGGTGAGATTGAGGGTGGGATTGACATTAGCCTCAGTCGGGGCGGGGTGTCCAGAGGCTGTCGAAGCGCTTCGACAACTTCTCGTTGGTCGATATGCCGGACGCGCCACCGAGAAGCAGTACACACCCATGCGCCCGGCCTCCGGCAGGGCTTTCGGCCGGATGGACGCGCGAGGGGTGGTGAGGTCGGCCCGTTTCGGGTACCAACGATCCAGTAGCACTGGTCGGTAACGAACGGTCCGCAATCATCCCTCTTCGCGGCGAGGTGAGCCTCATGTCGGCCCCCACCACTTCACGTACCACCGTCACCGAGCGCGAGGCCCGTCAGGTGGCGGAGGCCGCCCGGCAGCAGGACTGGCACAAGCCCAGCTTCGCCAAGGAGCTGTTCCTCGGGCGCTTCCGGCTCGACCTCATCCACCCCCACCCGCTCCCGGACCCCGAGAGCGTCCGGCGCGGCGAGGAGTTCCTCGCCAAACTGCGCGCGTTCTGCGAGTCCACGATCGACACCGCCCGCATCGAGCGCGAGGCCCGCATCCCCGACGAGGTCGTCACGGGCCTGAAGGAACTCGGCGCCCTCGGCATGAAGATCGACCCCAAGTACGGCGGTCTCGGCCTCACCCAGCTCTACTACAACAAGGCCCTCGCCCTGGTCGGCTCCGCGAGCCCCGCCGTCGGCGCGCTGCTCTCCGCCCACCAGTCGATCGGCGTGCCCCAGCCGCTGAAGATGTTCGGCACCCAGGAGCAGAAGGACGCCTTCCTGCCCCGCTGTGCCCGCACCGACATCTCCGCCTTCCTGCTCACCGAGCCGGACGTCGGCTCCGACCCGGCCCGCCTCGCCACCACGGCCGTACCCGACGGGGACGACTACGTCCTCGACGGGGTGAAGCTGTGGACCACCAACGGGGTGGTCGCCGACCTGCTCGTGGTCATGGCGCGGGTGCCGAAGTCCGAGGGGCACAAGGGCGGCATCACCGCGTTCGTGGTGGAGGCGACCAGCGAGGGCATCACCGTCGAGAACCGCAACGCCTTCATGGGGCTGCGCGGCATCGAGAACGGCGTCACCCGCTTCCACCAGGTGCGGGTCCCCGCCGCGAACCGGATCGGCCCCGAGGGCGCGGGCCTGAAGATCGCGTTGACGACGTTGAACACCGGCCGGCTGTCGCTGCCGGCGATGTGCGCGGGCGCCGGGAAGTGGTGCCTGAAGATCGCCCGCGAGTGGTCGGCGGAGCGCGAGCAGTGGGGCAAGCCGGTGGCGCTGCACGAGGCCGTGGGCTCCAAGATCAGCTTCATCGCGGCCACCACCTTCGCCCTGGAGGCCGTCCTCGACCTCTCCTCCCAGATGGCCGACGAGGACCGCAACGACATCCGCATCGAGGCCGCCCTCGCCAAGCTCTACGGCTCCGAGATGGCCTGGAAGATGGCCGACGAACTGGTCCAGATCCGCGGCGGCCGCGGCTACGAGACCGCCGAGTCGCTCAGGGCCCGTGGCGAACGGGCGGTCCCCGCCGAGCAGATGCTGCGCGACCTGCGCATCAACCGCATCTTCGAAGGCTCGACGGAGATCATGCACCTGCTGATCGCCCGCGAGGCCGTCGACGCCCACCTCTCGGTCGCCGGTGACCTCATCGACCCCGACAAGTCCCTGTCCGACAAGGCGAAGGCGGGCGCGCACGCGGGCGTCTTCTACGCCAAGTGGCTGCCGAAGCTGGTCGCCGGGCCGGGCCAACTCCCCCTGTCCTACGGCGAGTTCAAGCACGAGGTCGATCTGTCCGGGCATCTGCGCCATGTCGAGCGCACCGCCCGCAAGCTGGCCCGCTCCACCTTCTACGCCATGTCCCGCTGGCAGGGCCGGATGGAGACCAAGCAGGGCTTCCTCGGACGGATCGTGGACATCGGCGCCGAGCTGTTCGCGATGAGCGCGGTCTGCGTCCGGGCCGAACTGCTGCGCAGCCGGGGCGAACACGGCCGCGAGGCCTACCAACTGGCTGACGCTTTCTGCCGCCAGGCCCGCATCCGGATCGAGGAACTCTTCGACCGGCTGTGGACCAACACCGACGCCCTCGACCGCAAGGTGGTCAAGGGCGTGCTCGGCGGGGCCTACACCTGGCTGGAGGACGGCATCCTCGACCCGTCCGGCGACGGGCCGTGGATCGCCGACGCGACCCTCGGACCCTCGGCGCGGGAGAGCGAGCGCCGCCCCTTCGGCGACTGAGCCGCCCTCCCGCCGGCCGACCGGGCGCCTGGGGTCAGTTGCCCCAGGTGCCCTGGTTCACGGCGCAGGTCCAGCCCGAGCCGTGCAGGGCGAACTTCAGCTGGTAGCTGCGGGTGTTGAGCAGGTGCGTGGGGATCCTCATGCCCAGGCTCGCCCTGCCCTTGAACGTCCCCGTGTAGACGGACACCGAGGTGGACGAGTTGTGAGTGATCGTTCCGCCGGTGGGCTTGGCCTTGCCGAAGCGGAGGTTCTTGACGTTCGTGACGCTGAACGTCACCTTCTTGAAGCTCGTGGCCGTCTTGCTCTTGAGGCCGAAGTACAGACCCCCGTTGGTGACCCAGCCGTGCGAGTCGTAGTAGAAGCGGCTCGGGTAGACGATGTCGATCGGGCAGCCGGTGCCCTGCGGAGCCCGGGTGGCGGCGGCCGCGCCCCCGGCGAAGGCGAGCTGAGTGGCTGCCAGCACACCGGCGGTGGCCAGCGCGGCCGCGGTCGTACGCATGCGGTTCAAGGTGGTCTTCCTCCCCCTGTTGTTCCCCCAGTTGCGCGCGCCCTCCTCGAAGGGCGCCACGGGAAGGATGCCATCACCGGCGGGCCGGACGCGCGCGAATTCAGAAGTATGATCTTCATTACGCCTTCACAAGGGGAAACCGCTCCGTCGGCGACCGTCGGCGACCGTCGGCGATGAAACCCTCCGGGACACCCGCCCGGGGGATGCCGTGTCCGGGCCCTCGCCGGTTGGGGCAACAATGGGGGGATGACCGACAGCCCTGCCCATCCGGCACCCCTCGCCGATCCGCACCTCGTCTACGACCCCCTCGCGGGCGACAGCCCCAAGGACGTGGTGATCCTCGGCTCCACCGGATCCATCGGCACCCAGGCCATCGACCTCGTGCTGCGCCACCCCGACCGGTTCCGGGTCACCGCCCTGTCCGCGAACGGCGGCCGCATCGCCCTCCTCGCCGAGCAGGCGCACCGGCTGCGGGTGCGCACCGTCGCGGTCGCCCGCGAGGACGTCGTACCCGCCCTGCGCGAGGCGCTCGCCGCCGAGTACGGCCCCGGCGAGCCGCTGCCCGAGATCCTCGCCGGACCGGGCGCGGCCACCCAGCTCGCCGCCTCCGCCTGCCACACCGTGCTGAACGGCATCACCGGCTCCATCGGCCTCGCGCCCACCCTCGCCGCCCTGGAGGCGGGCCGCACCCTGGCGCTCGCCAACAAGGAGTCCCTGATCGTCGGCGGCCCGCTGGTCAAGGCGCTCGCCAAGCCGGGCCAGATCATCCCGGTGGACTCCGAGCACGCGGCCCTCTTCCAGGCGCTGGCGTCGGGGACGAGGGCCGACGTCCGCAAGCTGGTGGTGACGGCGTCCGGCGGCCCCTTCCGCGGCCGGACGAAGGCCGAGCTGGCGCACGTGACCGTCGAGGACGCCCTCGCCCACCCCACCTGGGCGATGGGCCCGGTCATCACGATCAACTCCGCGACCCTCGTCAACAAGGGCCTGGAGGTCATCGAGGCACACCTCCTCTACGACATTCCCTTCGAGCGCATTGAGGTGGTCGTGCATCCCCAGTCGTATGTCCACTCGATGGTCGAGTTCACCGACGGATCCACGATCGCCCAGGCGACGCCCCCCGACATGCGCGGGCCCATCGCCATCGGTCTGGGCTGGCCCGAACGCGTCCCCGACGCGGCACCCGCCTTCGACTGGAGCAAGGCCTCCACCTGGGAGTTCTTCCCGCTGGACAACGAGGCCTTCCCCTCGGTGAACCTCGCCCGGCACGTGGGGCAGCTCGCGGGCACGGCCCCGGCGGTGTTCAATGCGGCCAACGAGGAGTGCGTCGAGGCCTTCCGCAGCGGCGCACTGCCCTTCAACGGCATCATGGAGACCGTCACCCGGGTGGTCGAGGAACACGGCACCCCGGACCGGGGAACTTCACTCACCGTGTCGGACGTCCTCGAAGCGGAGACCTGGGCCCGCACCCGGGCCCGTCAGCTCACCGGCACGAAGGCGACCGCGGAGGCGCGTGCATGACGACCTTGATGTTCATCCTCGGCATAGTGGTCTTCGCGGTCGGCCTGCTCGTCTCGATCGCCTGGCACGAGCTGGGGCACCTGTCCACGGCCAAGCTCTTCGGCATCCGCGTGCCCCAGTACATGGTCGGCTTCGGCCCGACCGTCTGGTCGCGGAAGAAGGGCGAGACCGAGTACGGCGTCAAGGCGGTCCCGCTCGGCGGCTACATCCGCATGATCGGCATGTTCCCGCCCGACGACCAGGGCCGTGTCTCCGCCCGCTCCACCTCCCCGTGGCGCGGCATGATCGAGGACGCCCGCTCGGCGGCCTTCGAGGAGCTCCAGCCCGGCGACGAGACGCGCATGTTCTACACGCGCAAGCCGTGGAAGCGCGTCATCGTCATGTTCGCGGGCCCCTTCATGAACCTGATCCTTGCGATCGCCCTGTTCTTCACGGTCCTGATGGGCTTCGGCATCCAGCAGCAGACGACCACGGTCGCCTCGGTCTCGCCGTGCTCCATCGCCCAGAGCGAGCACCGCGACACCTGCAAGAAGTCCGACCCGGTCTCCCCGGCGCAGAAGGCCGGGCTGAAGGCGGGCGACAGGATCCTCTCCTTCGACGGCGTGCGGACCAGGGACTGGAACACCCTCTCGGACCTCATCCGGGACAGCGCGGGCAAGAACGTCGCGATCGTCGTCGACCGCAAGGGCCAGGACGTGACCCTGCACGCGAAGATCACCACCAACATGGTCGCCAAGAAGGACGCCGGCGGGCAGTACGTCCAGGGCTTCGTCCCGGCGGGCTTCCTCGGCTTCAGCGCCGCCACCGGCGTCGTCCACCAGGACTTCGGCCAGTCCGTGACCTGGATGAGCGACCGGGTCGGCGACGCCGTCGACTCCCTCGCCGCCCTGCCCGCCAAGATCCCGGCCCTGTGGGACGCCGCCTTCGGCAACGCCCCGCGCCAGCCGGACTCCCCGATCGGCATCGTCGGCGCGGCCCGCATCACCGGCGACATCGCCACGCTGAACATCCCCGCCTCCCAGCAACTGGCGATGTTCGTGATGCTCCTCGCCGGCTTCAACCTCTCCCTGTTCCTGTTCAACATGCTCCCGCTGCTCCCGCTCGACGGCGGACACATCGCGGGCGCCCTGTGGGAGGCCCTGCGGCGCAACGTGGCACGGGTGCTGCGCCGCCCGGACCCGGGTCCGTTCGACGTGGCGAAGCTGATGCCGGTGGCGTACGTGGTGGCGGGGATCTTCGTCTGCTTCACCGTCCTGGTGCTCATCGCGGACGTGGTTAACCCGGTGAAAATCTCCTAGCCACGTGGTGTTCGAGGCGGCCCGGAAGGATGTCTTCCGGGCCGCCTCCCATTGAGTGGGTTTGCCGGGTGGGATGTGCCCGCGCCAAGGCCGGTGGCGTAATCTCGAGGCCTGGAGCCCGCCGTTCACGGGACCGGACCTTGATCCACGACTTGGGGTTGCACAGCAGATGACTGCGATTTCTCTCGGCATGCCGTCCGTTCCGACCAAGCTCGCCGAGCGCCGGAAGAGCCGGCAGATCCAGGTCGGAAGTGTGGCGGTCGGCGGAGACGCGCCCGTCTCGGTCCAGTCCATGACCACGACCCGTACGTCCGACATCGGCGCCACCCTCCAGCAGATCGCCGAGCTGACCGCGTCCGGCTGCCAGATCGTGCGGGTGGCGTGCCCGACGCAGGACGACGCGGACGCCCTGGCGACCATCGCCCGCAAGTCCCAGATCCCGGTCATCGCGGACATCCACTTCCAGCCCAAGTACGTCTTCGCCGCCATCGAGGCCGGCTGCGCCGCGGTCCGCGTCAACCCCGGCAACATCAAGCAGTTCGACGACAAGGTCAAGGAGATCGCCAAGGCCGCCAAGGACCACGGCACCCCGATCCGCATCGGCGTCAACGCCGGCTCCCTGGACAAGCGTCTGCTCCAGAAGTACGGCAAGGCGACGCCGGAGGCCCTGGTGGAGAGCGCCCTGTGGGAGGCGTCCCTCTTCGAGGAGCACGACTTCCGGGACATCAAGATCTCCGTCAAGCACAATGACCCGGTCGTCATGATCGAGGCCTACCGCCAGCTCGCCGAGCAGTGCGAGTACCCCCTCCACCTCGGCGTGACGGAGGCGGGCCCGGCGTTCCAGGGCACGATCAAGTCGGCGGTGGCCTTCGGCGCGCTCCTCTCCCAGGGCATCGGCGACACGATCCGCGTGTCCCTCTCGGCTCCCCCCGTCGAGGAGGTCAAGGTCGGCCTCCAGATCCTGCAGTCGCTCGGCCTGCGCCAGCGCGGCCTGGAGATCGTCTCCTGCCCGTCCTGCGGCCGCGCCCAGGTGGACGTCTACAAGCTCGCGGAAGAGGTCACGGCCGGTCTGACCGGTATGGAGGTCCCGCTGCGCGTGGCCGTCATGGGCTGTGTGGTGAACGGTCCGGGCGAGGCCCGCGAGGCCGACCTCGGCGTCGCCTCCGGCAACGGCAAGGGCCAGATCTTCGTCAAGGGCGAGGTCATCAAGACCGTCCCCGAGTCCAGGATCGTGGAGACCCTCATCGAGGAGGCCATGAAGCTGGCCGAGCAGATGGAGAAGGACGGCGTGGCCTCCGGCGAGCCGTCGGTGTCGGTGGCCGGCTGAGAACCCCACCCACCCTGGGCCCGGGTTTTCCGCGCCCCCGGGGGCCTCGGCCCCCAGGGGGCGCCGAGGCGCACGTCCGAAGCAGCGCGGCTATAGTTCCGGGACCAGCAGAACCCCAGGGTGAGGCCCCGTACGTGTTGACCCAGACCACCTCCCGGGTGCTCGAACCGAGCGACCTTGACGCCGCGCTCGCCGTCCTCGGCCGCGAGCCGGTCGCGAACGCCTTCGTGACCTCCCGGGTCCAGGTCGCGGGACTCGACCCCTGGCGCCTCGGCGGCGAGATGTGGGGCTGGTACGAGGACGGCATGCTCACGTCCCTGTGCTACGCGGGCGCCAACCTGGTCCCGGTCTGCGCCACCCCGCGCGCCGTCCGCGCCTTCGCGGACCGGGCGCGAAGAGCCGGCCGGCGCTGCTCCTCCATCGTCGGCCCGGCCGAACCCACCGCCGCGCTGTGGCGCCTGCTGGAACCCCACTGGGGACCCGCCCGCGAGGTCCGCCCCCACCAGCCCCTGATGGTCACCGACCGCATGCCCGCCGACATCGCCCCGGACCCCTACGTCCGCCGCGTCCGCAAGGACGAGATGGAGACGATCATGCCGGCCTGCGTGGCGATGTTCACCGAGGAGGTCGGCGTATCGCCGCTGGCCGGCGACGGCGGCCTGCTCTACCAGGCCCGCGTCGCCGAACTCGTCGGCGCCGGCCGCTCCTTCGCCCGCCTCGACGAGCACGGCAAGGTCGTCTTCAAGGCGGAGATCGGCGCGGCGACCAGCCAGGCCTGCCAGATCCAGGGCGTCTGGGTGGCACCCGAGTACCGGGGGAGGGGACTCGCGGGCCCCGGCATGGCGGCGGTGCTGCGCTATGCCCTCGCCGACGTGGCCCCGGTCGTCAGCCTGTACGTGAACGACTTCAACACGGCGGCGCGGCGGACGTACCTCAGGGTGGGCTTCCAGGAGGTGGGCGCTTTCATGAGCGTCCTGTTCTGAACCCGCTGTACGCTCCGGGCATGGACCTCGTGATCGGCTCCCTGGACCTCGCTGCCCGCGTCGACGAGGCCCTGGCCGTCCAGGCCGTAGCCTTCGGACTGGGCCCCGACGAGGTCGCGGTACGCCGGCAGATCGTCCAGCGGCACATGCAGTTCCCGGGCGCGCGGGCCCTCGGCGCGAGCGTCGGCGGACACCTCGTCGGCTTCGTCTACGGCATGCCCAACTCCCGCACCCACTGGTGGTCCACGGTCGTGGAGCCGTACCTCCGCGCGACCGGCAACGACTTCTGGCTGGACGACTCCTTCGTGATCACGGAGCTGCACGTCCACCCCCACCACCAGAACCGGGGCATCGGCCGCCGCCTGATCACCGCCATCACGGACTCCGCGACCGAACCCCGCTCGATCCTCTCCGCGATCGACACCGACAGCCCCGCCCGCGGCCTGTACTTCTCCCTCGGGTACGTCGACCTCGCGCGCCAGGTCCACTTCCCGAGCGCGCCGAAACCGTACGCGGTGATGGGCGCCCGCCTTCCGCTGCTCCGTGGAGGGAACCGGGGCGTATCCGATTTCCACCGGCACAGCCCGCCCGGCTAACCTCCTATGCCATCACCCTTACCCGGCAGGAGTACGAGAACCATGGCCAACGCACCGGTCCAGCGCATGTCCCAGTTGATGGCGAAGACGCTGCGCGACGACCCGGCGGACGCCGAGGTCCTCAGCCACAAGCTCCTCGTCCGCGCGGGTTACGTCCGCCGCACGGCCGCCGGCATCTGGAGCTGGCTGCCCCTCGGCAAGAAGGTCCTCTCCAACGTCGAGCGGATCGTCCGCGAGGAGATGGACGCCATCGGCGCCCAGGAGGTCACCCTCCCCGCCCTGCTGCCCCGCGAGCCCTACGACGCGACCGGCCGCTGGGACGAGTACGGCCAGGAGCTGTTCCGCCTGAAGGACCGCAAGGGCGGCGACTACCTCCTCGGCCCCACCCACGAGGAGATCTTCACCCTCCTGGTCAAGGACCAGTGCACGTCCTACAAGGACCTGCCGGTCATCCTGTACCAGATCCAGACCAAGTTCCGGGACGAGGCGCGCCCCCGCGCCGGCATCCTGCGCGGCCGCGAGTTCCTGATGAAGGACTCGTACTCCTTCGACCTGGCGGACGAGGGGCTCGCGCAGTCCTACGCCCTGCACCGCGAGGCCTACCGGCGCATCTTCGAGCGCCTCGGCCTCGACTACCGCATCTGCGCGGCCACCGCCGGCGCGATGGGCGGCTCGAAGTCGGAGGAGTTCCTGGCCCCGGCCGAGGCCGGCGAGGACACCTTCGCGGACTGCCCGAACTGCGACTTCGCCGCCAACACGGAGGCGATCACCTACGCCCTCAAGCCGGTCGACGCCTCGGACGTGCCCGCGCTGGAGGAGATCCCCACCCCGGACACCCCGACCATCGAGACCCTGGCCGCCTCCCTCGGCGTCCCCGCCTCCGCCACGCTGAAGAACCTGCTGGTCAAGGTGGACGGCGAGATCGTCGCCGTCGGCGTGCCCGGCGACCGCGAGGTCGACCTGGGCAAGGTCGAGGCGCACTTCGCCCCGGCGGTCGTGGAGATGGTCACCGAGGCGGACTTCGCCGGCCGCCCCGACCTGGTCCGCGGCTACGTCGGCCCGCAGGGCCTGGGCGAGAAGGTCACCTACATCGCCGACCCGCGCGTGGCTCCCGGAACCTCCTGGATCACCGGCGCCAACAAGGACCAGACCCACGCCAGGAACGTCGTCGCCGGCCGTGACTTCGAGGCCGACGCGTACGTGGACGTCGTCGTGGTGCAGGAGGGCGACCCCTGCCCCAAGTGCGGCACCGGCCTGAAGCTGGACCGCGCCATCGAGATCGGCCACATCTTCCAGCTGGGCCGCAAGTACACCGACGCCCTCAAGCTCGACGTCCTCGGCCAGAACGGCAAGCCGGTCCGCGTCACCATGGGCTCCTACGGCATCGGCGTCTCCCGCGCGGTCGCGGCCATCGCCGAGCAGAGCGCCGACGACAAGGGCCTGGTGTGGCCCAAGGAGGTCGCCCCGGCCGACGTGCACGTGGTCGCCGCCGGCAAGGCGCTGCAGACCGAGCTGGCCCTCGACGTCGCCGAGAAGCTGGCCGCCGCGGGCGTCCGGGTCCTGGTCGACGACCGGGCCGGCGTCTCCCCGGGCGTGAAGTTCACCGACGCCGAGCTGATCGGTGTCCCGCAGATCCTGGTCGCCGGCCGCCGCTCCGGCGAGGGCGTCCTGGAACTGAAGGACCGCAAGACCGGCGAGCGCGAGGAACGATCCGTCGAGGACGCGCTCGCCCGCCTGACGGCGGTCTGACCGCCGCCCGACCTCAGGACCACCGAACCGGCCCGCTCACACACACGAGCGGGCCGGTTCGGCATGGGCGGCACGGTGCCGTCGGGGCCCGGGGTCAGCCGAGCCGACCCATGAACTCCAGCAGGGATCAGCCGAGCCAGCTCGCGAACTCCAGCAGGAGCTCCGCGTCCTTCTCACGGCCGACGCGTCCGGCCCGTACGCCGGACTCCACCGCACGGAACAACGTCCACCCCCGCAACCTGTCCTGGTCCACCTCCAGCGACTCGGCGAGCCGCTTGATGCGCCGCCGGGTCGTCGCCGCGCCCGCCGGTGCCGCGATCAGGTCCTCCACCCGGTCCCGCACCAGCCGTGCCAGATCGAACGCGCACTCACCGACCACCGGGTCCGGGCCCACTGCGAGCCACGGCATCCGCTCCCCGGCCAGCACCTTGCTCTGCCGGAACGTACCGTGCAGCAACCGGTGTTCGGGCGGCGCCGCCAGCAGCTCCTCGCGGGCGGTGAGCGCCGCGTCGACCAGCGGCGCCACCTCGGGGTCGGCCTCCGCGCCCGCCCGCATCGCCGACGCCTGGCGTCCCGTGCGCTCGGCGACGGTCTCGAAGGCATGACCGGCTGGCGGGTCCACCCACAGCCGCCGCAGCGTGCCCGCGGCCTCCAGCAGCGCCTTCGCCTCCGGCAGCGACCGCACGGACACATCCGGGTGCAGCCGCTCCAGCAGCAGCACACCGTCCTCCGCGCCGGTTTCCAGCAGCTGTACGGCGCCCAGCCCGCCCCAGTGCGCCAGTGCCGCCCGCTCGCTCTCCGGACGGGCCCGCGACGGGGCCAGCTTCAGCACGGCCGGGGTGCCGTCGGCCCGCCGCACCAGCACCACGAGGCTGCTGCGGCCGCCCGGCACCTGAACCCGTTCCACGGTCAACTCGCGCCTGGCAACGGCCCGTTCGGCAGCCGCGGGCAACTCCGCGAGCCAGTCGTCCCCGGCCGGTGCCGTCTCACCGAGCGCCCGTACCAGGCGCGGCGGCGGTTCGAAAGCCATGCGCGAGTCGTTCCTTTCCAGTCCGGTCCAGTCGTAGGGGCGGCTACGCGGTCACGGGGACACCGAGGCAGTGGCCGACGGTGTCGTACCGGCCGCGCCGGTCCCTGCACCGGAGGACCGCTCGGCGAGCCCAGGGAAGGCTACGCTCTCCCCGCTCCAGCGCACTGCGCGCACCGCGGCCTCCCGCAGCGCGGCGGCGGCGGCGCCGCGCCGCGCGCCCGTCGCGGCCCGCACCAGGTCCGCGTAGACACCGGCGACCCGCTCCTCCAGCCGGGCGGCGAGCCGCACGGCGGCGGGAGAGTCCGGCACCGGGAACGGCAGCGCGTACCCGGCGTTCGCGGCGACCGGCTGTCCGCCCAGGTCGCGGACCTCGCGGATCAGTGCGTCCCGGCGCGCCCGGTGCGCGTCGTACGCCGACCGCGCCTCGGGCCGGCGCGCCGCGCTGATCCTGCCGCCGACGACGCCGTACCCGTACACCGCCGCGTGCTCCGCCGCCAGTGCCGCCTGCAGCGCCGCCAGTTCGGCCGACTTCGCCTCGTCGCTCACTTCGCCCCCTCCGTCAGCAGGTACGCGTGCGCGGCCCCGGCCGCCGCCACCGACGCCAGCAGCCGCGCGAGTTCGCCCGGCACCGCGGGCAGGGCCTTGGCACGCCGGTCGGCGAGGCCGCGCTCGGCGGCGGCCAGGCCGGCGAGGGCGGCCTTCTCGGTGGCCGGCACGGCCGGAGCGGCGGACGGGGAGGCCGAGGACCTCACGGGCGTGGGCGTCGTACCGTCCGCGAAGGCCGCGGCGTGGGCCGCGACCTGGGCGCGCAGCGGGCTCAGCCGCTCCGCCAGGCCGGGGTGCACGGCGAGCACGGCGTCGTACCGGGCGAGCAGGTCCCGGCTGTCCCGCGCCGCACGCGCGCGTGCCCGCTCCGTCGCCGAGGAGCCACCACCGGGGTCCGGATCGGCCGTGCAGCCCACCAGCAGAGCGGCACCGGCGGCCGAGGCGAGCAGGGATCTTCTACGCGGCCCCGAAGGGCGCAGGGGTGGGGGGTACGGCACGCTGACGTCCTCGGGGAGCTCGTACGAACACACGGGCGGGCTTTCATACCGCCCCGCCGTGATCACGGTACCCGCGCATCCCCTCGCCTCATATCACCGGCTCAGCGCACCCGCCCGACCTCGCATGCGAACCGCCCCCCGCCGGAGGCGATACCCTTTGACCAGACACGCGACCCATCCCACAACAGCACACGCGGCCGAGGAGTCACCCGGATGAGCACCACCCAGAGCGAGAGGCTGCGAGAGCTGCTGGAACCGCTCGTCACCTCCCAGGGGCTGGATCTCGAAGAGATCGCCGTGGACTCCGTCGGACGCAAGCGGGTGCTGCGCGTGGTCGTCGACTCCGACACCGGAGCGGATCTGGATGCCATCGCCGATGTGAGCCGTGCGCTCTCGGCGAAGCTCGACGAGACCAACGCGATGGGCGACGCGGCGTACGACCTGGAGGTCGGAACCCCCGGCGCGGAGCGCCTTCTCACCGAGCACCGGCACTTCGTGCGCGCCACCGACCGGCTCGTGAAGTTCCAGCTGACCGAGGGCGGCGAGCTGGTCGCCAGGATCCTGAACGTCGACGACGAGGGCCTCGAGCTCGAGGTGCCCGGGGTGAAGGGGCGCAAGGCCACCACCCGCAGGCTCGGTTTCCCGGAGATCGCCAAGGCGCGCGTGCAGGTCGAGTTCAGCCGCAAGGAAGACAAGGCCGACAAGGCCGAGAAGGACATGAAGGAAGAGGAGGAGGCGTAGCCGTGGACATCGACATGAGCGCCCTGCGGGGCTTGGTCAGGGAGAAGGAGATCTCCTTCGACCTGCTGGTCGAGGCGATCGAGTCGGCCCTCCTCATCGCCTACCACCGCACCGAGGGAAGCCGCCGACACGCGCGCGTGGAGCTCAACCGGGAGACCGGGCATGTGACCGTGTGGGCGAAGGAGGACCCCGAGGACCTCGAAGAGGGGCAGGAGGCCCGCGAGTTCGACGACACCCCGTCGGGCTTCGGGCGGATCGCCGCCACCACCGCCAAGCAGGTCATCCTGCAGCGGCTGCGTGACGCCGAGGACGACGCGACGCTCGGCGAGTACGCCGGCCGCGAGGGCGACATCGTCACCGGCGTGGTCCAGCAGGGCCGCGACCCCAAGAACGTGCTGGTGGACATCGGCAAGCTGGAGGCCATCCTGCCGGTGCAGGAGCAGGTGCCGGGCGAGACCTACCCGCACGGCATGCGCCTTCGGTCGTACGTCGTCCGCGTGGCCAAGGGTGTGCGCGGACCGTCGGTCACCCTCTCCCGTACGCACCCCAACCTGGTGAAGAAGCTCTTCGCCCTGGAGGTGCCGGAGATCGCCGACGGCTCGGTGGAGATCGCCGCGATCGCCCGTGAGGCCGGTCACAGGACCAAGATCGCCGTACGGTCCACCCGTTCGGGCCTGAACGCCAAGGGCGCCTGCATCGGCCCCATGGGCGGCCGGGTGCGCAACGTGATGGGCGAGCTGAACGGCGAGAAGATCGACATCGTCGACTGGTCGGACGACCCGGCTGAGATGGTGGCGAACGCCCTGTCACCCGCTCGGGTGAGCAAGGTGGAGGTCGTCGACCTCGCCTCCCGCTCCGCCCGGGTCACCGTGCCGGACTACCAGCTGTCGCTCGCGATCGGCAAGGAGGGGCAGAACGCCCGCCTCGCCGCCCGGCTCACCGGCTGGCGGATCGACATCCGGCCCGACACCGAACAGGTCGCCGAGTAACGCTCCTGTAACGAAGGGTGACGCCGAGGTGACCTGGTGACCCCGGGAATAGTTCCAAGCCGCAGGTCGCTTCGTTTACGACAACAGCCGTTCGATCTTTGCCCCGAAGGGGTGAGGTCGGTGCGGGGAGGTAGACTTAACTGTGTCTGGCCGGACGCACGCCGGAGCATGCCCTGAACGCACCTGTGTGGGGTGCCGGGAGCGGGCGGCCAAGAACGATCTACTGCGGATCGTGAAGATCGAGGACGCATGCGCCCCCGATCCTCGCGGTACGCTGCCCGGCCGGGGTGCCTATGTACACCCCGCCCTGGTCTGTCTCGACCAGGCGGTACGCCGCCGGGCGTTCCCGCGGGCACTGCGCGCCCCGGGGCCGCTCGACACAAAGGCGTTGCGCCATTACGTCGAGCAGACAACAGTTGCCGAGCAGGCAACACCGTAAGACATGCCGTACGGAACCCCGTGCGGCCTGGTACCTCGCGAGTCGAAAGCAGGTCGAGATTGCGATGAGCACTCGATGAGTACGCGATGAGTACGCCCATGAACTAGCGACGGTCCGGCTTCACCCGGACCTCAAAGGAGCGAAGTGGCTAAGGTCCGGGTCTACGAACTCGCCAAGGAGTTCGGCGTTGAGAGCAAGGTCGTCATGGCCAAGCTCCAGGAGCTCGGTGAATTCGTCCGTTCGGCGTCTTCGACCATCGAAGCGCCCGTAGTACGCAAGCTGACCGACGCCTTCCAGGGCGGTGGCAACGGCAAGTCCGCCGGCAAGCCCGCCCCGCGCAAGGCCGCCCCCAGGCCCGCCGCGCCCTCTCCGGCGCAGGCGGCTCGTCCTGCTGCCCCGGCCCCGAGGCCGGCAGCCCCCAAGCCCCCGACGGCGCCTGCTGCCCAGCAGCCGGCCGCCCCGTCGGCTCCCGCCGCGCCGGCCCCGGGCCCGCGTCCGGTGCCGGGTCCGAAGCCGGCGCCGCGTCCGGCTCCGGCCGCCCCGGAGTTCACCGCTCCGCCGGCCGCCCAGGCCCCGCAGGCTCCGGCCGCTCAGGGTCCGCGTCCCGGCGCCCGTCCGGGTGCCCCGAAGCCCGGCGGCGGACGTCCGGGTGGTCCCGGCCAGGGCCAGGCCCGTCCGGGCCAGGGTGCCCCGCGTGCCGGTGGCCAGGCCCCGCGTCCGGGTGCCCGTCCGGCCGGTCCGCGTCCGGGCAACAACCCCTTCACCTCCGGTGGGTCCACCGGCATGGCCCGTCCGCAGGCCCCGCGCCCGCAGGGCGGCGCGCGTCCCGGCCCCGGCGGCCCCGGCGGCGCTCCCCGTCCGCAGGCGCCCGGCGCCCAGGGCGGCGGTCCGCGTCCTCAGGCTCCCGGCGGTTCCCGTCCGAGCCCGGCCGGCATGCCCCGGCCGCAGGGCGGTCCGCGTCCCGGCCCGGCCGGTCCGCGCCCGAACCCCGGCATGATGCCGCAGCGTCCCGCTGCCGGCCCGCGTCCCGGCGGCGGTGGCCCCGGCGGCCGCGGTCCCGGTGCCGGCGGTCGTCCCGGTGGCGGCGGCGGTCGTCCGGGCGGCGGCTTCGCCGGTCGTCCCGGTGGCGGCGGCGGTGGCGGCGGCTTCGCCGGTCGTCCCGGTGGCGGCGGCGGTGGCGGCGGCTTCGCCGGCCGTCCGGGTGGTCCCGGCGGTGGCGGCGGTGGCCGTCCCGGCTTCGGTGGCCGTCCCGGCGGTCCCGGTGGCCGCGGTGGCACGCAGGGCGCCTTCGGCCGTCCCGGCGGTCCCGCGCGTCGTGGCCGCAAGTCGAAGCGGCAGAGGCGCCAGGAGTACGAGGCCATGCAGGCCCCGAGCGTCGGCGGCGTGATGCTGCCGCGCGGCAACGGCGAGACCATCCGTCTCTCCCGCGGCGCGTCGCTCACCGACTTCGCGGAGAAGATCAACGCCAACCCGGCGTCGCTCGTCGCGGTCATGATGAACCTCGGCGAGATGGTCACCGCGACGCAGTCCGTCTCCGACGAGACGCTGCAGCTCCTCGCCGACGAGATGAACTACGCGGTTCAGATCGTCAGCCCGGAGGAGGAGGACCGCGAGCTGCTCGAGTCCTTCGACATCGAGTTCGGCGAGGACGAGGGCGACGAGGAGGACCTGGTGGTCCGTCCGCCGGTCGTCACCGTCATGGGTCACGTCGACCACGGCAAGACCCGACTGCTCGACGCGATCCGCAAGACGAACGTCATCGCGGGCGAGGCCGGTGGCATCACCCAGCACATCGGTGCCTACCAGGTCGCGACCGAGGTCAACGACGAAGAGCGCAAGATCACCTTCATCGACACCCCGGGTCACGAGGCGTTCACCGCCATGCGTGCCCGTGGTGCGAAGTCGACCGACATCGCGATCCTGGTCGTCGCGGCCAACGACGGCGTCATGCCGCAGACGGTCGAGGCGCTCAACCACGCCAAGGCGGCCGACGTGCCGATCGTCGTCGCGGTCAACAAGATCGACGTCGAGGGTGCCGACCCGACCAAGGTGCGCGGTCAGCTGACCGAGTACGGCCTGGTGGCCGAGGAGTACGGCGGCGACACCATGTTCGTCGACATCTCCGCCAAGCAGGGTCTGCACATCGACTCGCTGCTGGAGGCCGTGATCCTCACGGCCGACGCCTCGCTCGACCTGCGGGCCAACCCGGCCCAGGACGCGCAGGGCATCTCGATCGAGTCCCGTCTCGACCGCGGCCGTGGTGCCGTGGCGACGGTCCTCGTCCAGCGAGGCACGCTGCGGGTCGGTGACACGATGGTGGTGGGCGACGCCTACGGCCGCGTCCGCGCCATGCTCGACGACAACGGCAACAACGTGGCCGAGGCCGGCCCGTCGACGCCGGTCCAGGTCCTGGGCCTGACCAACGTCCCGGGTGCGGGTGACAACTTCCTGGTGGTCGACGAGGACCGTACGGCCCGTCAGATCGCCGAGAAGCGCGCCGCCCGCGAGCGCAACGCCGCGTTCGCCAAGCGCACGCGCCGCGTGTCCCTGGAGGACCTGGACAAGGTGCTCAAGGCCGGCGAGGTCCAGCAGCTGAACCTGATCATCAAGGGTGACGCTTCCGGTTCCGTCGAGGCCCTGGAGTCCTCCCTGCTCCAGCTGGACGTCGGCGAAGAGGTCGACATCCGCGTCCTGCACCGCGGCGTCGGTGCGGTCACGGAGTCCGACATCGACCTGGCGATGGGCTCCGACGCCATCGTGATCGGCTTCAACGTCCGTGCGGCCGGCCGCGCGGCGCAGATGGCCGAGCGCGAGGGTGTGGACGTCCGGTACTACTCGGTCATCTACCAGGCGATCGAGGAGATCGAGGCGGCCCTCAAGGGCATGCTCAAGCCGGAGTTCGAAGAGGTCGAGCTGGGTACGGCGGAGATCCGCGAGGTCTTCAAGTCGTCCAAGCTGGGCAACATCGCCGGTGTGCTCATCCGGTCCGGCGAGGTGCGCCGCAACACCAAGGCCCGCCTCATCCGCGACGGCAAGGTGGTCGCGGAGAACCTCAACATCGAGGGCCTGCGTCGCTTCAAGGACGACGTCACCGAGATCCGCGAAGGGTTCGAGGGCGGTATCAACCTCGGCAACTTCAACGACATCAAGGTCGACGACGTCATCGCGACGTACGAGATGCGGGAGAAGCCGCGGGCGTAAGGGCCGGCGGTACCTGAAGCTGGCCGGCGGGACCTCGGTCCCGCCGGCCAGCTGGCCGTTGCCGGGGCCACGAAAACCCCGTCGAGCGACCGCGCAGGTTCGCGTAACCTTTTGGTGTCCCCGGCCCACACGGGCCCGGGGCCATCGATCCCGTACCGGCGGGTAGACCCGGCACACAACATGTACGTGGGGACTCTGTCCTTCGACCTCCTCCTCGGCGACGTCCACTCGCTGAAGGAGAAGCGCTCCGTCGTCCGCCCGATCGTCGCCGAACTCCGGCGCAAGTACGCGGTGAGCGCGGCCGAGGTGGACCACATGGACCTCCACCGGCGAGCGGTCATCGGCCTCGCCCTGGTCTCCGGCGACGCGGCGCACCTCACCGACGTACTGGACCGGTGCGAACGGCTGGTCGCCGCCCGCCCCGAGGTGGAGCTGCTGTCCGTACGACGGCGCTTCCACGGCGAAGACGACTGACGACCAGACCCAACACCAACGCAAGCAGAAGAAAGAACGGGAGACGGACCAGTGGCCGACAACGCGCGGGCGAAAAGGCTGGCGGACCTCATCCGGGAGGTGGTGGCCCAGAAGCTGCAGCGCGGGATCAAGGACCCGCGGCTCGGCTCGCACGTCACCATCACGGACACCCGGGTCACGGGTGACCTGCGGGAGGCGACCGTCTTCTACACGGTCTACGGCGACGACGAGGAGCGGAAGGCCGCCGCGGCGGGCCTGGAGAGCGCCAAGGGCATCCTGCGCTCCGAGGTCGGCCGCGCCGCCGGGGTGAAGTTCACGCCGACCCTGTCCTTCGTCGCGGACGCCCTCCCGGACACCGCCCGGACCATCGAGGACCTCCTCGACAAGGCGCGGCAGTCCGACGCGAAGGTCCGCGAGGCCTCCGCGGGCGCCGCTTACGCGGGCGGTGCGGACCCGTACCGCAAGCCGGCCGAGGACGACACGACCGAGACGGACGGCGACGCCGCGGAATGACCCAGAAGCACACCACGCCCGACGGCCTCGTCATCGTCGACAAGCCGTCGGGCTTCACTTCGCACGACGTGGTCGCCAAGATGCGCGGCATCGCAAGGACCCGCCGGGTCGGCCACGCGGGCACCCTCGACCCGATGGCGACCGGCGTGCTGGTCCTCGGCGTCGAACGCGCCACCAAGCTCCTCGGGCACCTCGCCCTCACCGAGAAGGAGTACCTGGGCACCATCCGCCTGGGCCAGAACACGATCACCGACGACGCCGAGGGCGACATCACCTCGTCCACCGACGCCTCCAAGGTGACCCGGGACGCCATCGACGCCGGCATCGCCAAGCTGACCGGCGACATCATGCAGGTGCCGTCCAAGGTCAGCGCCATCAAGATCGACGGCGTGCGGTCGTACAAGCGGGCCCGCGAAGGCGAGGACTTCGAGATCCCCGCCCGTCCGGTGACGGTCTCCTCCTTCACGGTGTACGACGTCCGGGACGCCGTGACCGACGACGGCACCCAGGTCCTCGACCTGATCGTCTCGGTCGTCTGCTCCTCCGGCACCTACATCCGCGCCCTCGCCCGTGACCTGGGCGCCGACCTCGGCGTCGGCGGCCACCTCACCGCACTGCGCCGGACGCGCGTCGGGCCGTACAAGATCGATACGGCGAGGACGCTGGACCAGCTCCAGCAGGAGCTCACCGTGATGCCCATCGCGGATGCCGCCGCGGCCGCGTTCCGCCGCTGGCAGGTGGACGACCGGCGCGCCCGGCTGTTGCTCAACGGCGTCCGGCTGGAGATGCCCGACGAGTACGCGGGCGCCGGTCCCGTCGCCGTCTTCGACCCCGAGGGACGCTTCCTCGCGCTGGTCGAACACCACAAGGGCAAGGCCAAGAGCCTGGCCGTCTTCGGCTGAGCCGACCGCGGCTGAACCGAGCGCGCAGGGTCTGCCCGTGGAGCGGCGGCCGGCCACGGGGCGGGCCCCTGCCGCCGCTCCACGATCCCCCCTCGGTTCCCCCACCCCTAGGGTTATCCAGCGGCACCCGGCTATTCACCCGACCGGGCAGGCGCTCGGAGTGAACCGGGGGAGCGGAAGGGGGCGCGTTCGCCACACGATCTGTCCCGCCGATCACCGCACGCCTACCGTCGACAACAGCGCGACGGAAGACGGGCGTGCGAGCTCGGCGGGGAGGTACGGCCATGGCGGGACGGGGCCCGCGCACCGACAGGGGCGCCGACGCCACCAGCTACACCACAGGTACCACTGGCATCGGTGACATCGGTGGCACCGCAGGCTTCTCACACCGCGCGGAGGGTCTGTCGGACCCCACGGCCGCGCCGGGCACGCAGGACGACGGCCCCCGCCCCGACCCCGCACTCGTCCAGGTCCGCGACCTCGCCGGCCGGCCCCGGGGCGTCGGCTTCCTCGCCGATCACCGGGGCACCCTGCTCACCAGCCACGAGGCGGTCGACGGCCTGCCCCGGCTCGTGCTGCAGGTCGCCGGCGGCGACCGCACCTGTGTGGTCGCCGCGGACGCCGTCACCCCGCTGCCCGAGCGCGACCTGGCCCTGGTCCGCACCGAGGGACTGGGCCTCGACCCGCTGCCGCTGACCGTCCGGGAGCGGATCGACGCCGGAACCTATGTACGGGTCCCCGCGGGCTGCTGGCGTCAGGCGCGGGTGCTGGCCTCCACCGAGGTGACGTACACCGCCACCGACCGCTTCCATCTCCTCCAGGACGCGCTGGAACTGGCCATCGGCACCGCCGGCCAGGACGCGCTGCGGCTGGGCGGCGGTGCGGCCGGGGGACCCGTGCTCGACACGGACACCGGCGCGGTGATCGGCGTCCTCGGCACCGCCCTGCACTCCGCGCAGCGCGACACGGGCTTCGCGCTGCCGCTGCGGCCCGCCGACGGCCCCCTCGGCGAGCTGCTCGCCCGCAACGCGGCCACCGTGCCCGCCTACGGCGCCGACCTCAACCTCGCCGGGATCCTGCAGCTGACCGCCACCTCGGTCGGCCAGGACGGGCCGCAGGGCCTGCTCGCCGGGGCCGTGGAACCGGTCGAACGGCACGACGTCGCACGGGAGTTGGCCGCCTTCACGGACGGCGAGCGGGCCGTGCTCGGGCTCGTCGGCGCCCCGGGCAGCGGCCGTACGACGGCGCTCGCGGCCCTCGCCGCCCGCCGGGCCCGCGGCGAGTGGCCGGCCCCGACGCTGTGGCTGCGCGGCGCCGACCTGGAGGATGCCGACGACTCGGTGGCCGACGCGGCCCGCCGCACCCTGGAACGGGCCGCCAGGATCGTCGCCGCCGCCCGCGCCGTCCGCCCCGAATCCCTGGGCGACCTCACCCCCGAACACCTGGCCCACCTCGCCGCCCGGGCCGGCCGCCCGCTCCTGCTCCTCCTGGACGGCCCCGAGGAGATGCCCCCCGTCCTCGCCCACCGCCTCCCCGAGTGGACCGGGGGAACGGCCACCTGGCTGCGCCGGACCGGAGCACGCCTGGTGGTGGCCTGCCGCGAGGAGTACTGGGAGCGGGCAGGAGCGGAATTCCCCGCCGAGCTGCTCCACACGCCGACGTCCCCCATGGCGACGACCCCGCCGACCCCGGCCTGTTGTGCGGCTTCCGTCGCTTCAGCCGGATCCGCGGCTCCGGGTGCTCCCGCTGCTTCGGTGGCTGCGGGCGCCTCCTCCGGTCCCGTGGCTCCCGGCGCTTGCCTCGGTGCCGCTGCGCCGGACGCCCCTTCCGGGCCTGTGGCTCCCGCCGCCCCCATCGGAGTGGCTGCGGCCGCCCGCACCGGTTCCATGGCTGCGGCCGCCCCTACGGGTCCCATGGCTCCGGCCGGCCCTGCAGGGCCGGGGACTGCCGTGGCTGCGGCCGCCCGGCCCGCACCGGCAGCGTCCGCCGCTCCGGCGGGTGCTGCCGAGCCGGCCACTCCGGCGGGCACCCCGACCCCCGCGGACACGGACACGGACACGGCCCGCGCAGTCCTGGTCAACCCCGCAGACGCCGCCGAGCCGGGCACCGCCCCCAGCAGGCCGACGGCACCCCTGCCACCCTGTCTGCACCTGCCCGATCTGACCGCGGACGAGGCCCGTCTGGCCCGTGTCCGGCACGCGATCCCCGACGGCGCCCTGACCGAACGCGACGCCCGGCATCCGCTCACCCTCCGGCTGCTGTCCGAAGTCCGGGCCGCCACCCCGGACGCACACATCGCGGGGCCGGTCGACCGGCACGAGGTGTTCGCCGCCCACCTGGACCTGATGTGCCTGCGCATCGCGGTACGGCTCGCCGCGGAGAGAGGCCTGCGCGGCACCGCCGTACGCCGGCTCGCCGCTCGCGTGGCCGGGCAGGTGCACGAGGCCGCCCGGCGGAGCCTCGGGCCCGGGCAGGGTGAGCTGGACCGGGCGTCGTTCGAGGCGGTGTTCCCCTGGGGGCCCGCCCCGGACCGACTCGGCGGCGGCACCGGCTGGGCGTCCGCCGTACTGGCCGAGGGCCTGCTCGTCCCGGCCGGCCGGGGCTACCGCTTCGCGCACGAGGAGCTGGCCGACTGGATCCAGGGCATGCACCTCGACCTCGACGAGGCCCTGCGCGCGCTGGTCCACCGCCCCCGGTCCGACCGCGAAACCGCCCCCGTGCCGGTGCCGCACCATCGCGTCGGCCCCGTCGTCCAGGCCCTGCTGCTCCTCGCCCGGCAGCACGGCGACCACCAACTGGCCGCCCGGCTGCGGGATTTGACCGACGCCGTGGACCGCGACCCCGGCTCCTGGTGGGCCGCCCGGCTGCTCGCCCGCACCCTGCTGGAGGTCCCGGACGCGACGCCGTACACCGAGGTGCTGCGGCTGCTCGCCGACCGGATCGTGGCCTGGCGCCGCGCGCAGCGGCCCGTGCCGGCCGAGTTCGGCCCGGGCTTCTGGACCGAACTGCCGGTCCCGGACACCGAGCGGCTCGATCTGCTGCGTCGGCTCGTGCCGGCCGACCGGACGCCCCCGGAGGCCGGCGAGCGTTACCTGGACGCCGTCGCCCGGCTGCTCGCGGCCGCGCCCACCGCCGTACAGCCGCGGCTGACGTGCTGGTTCGACGACGAACGGCCGCTGCCCGCGACCCCGCACGCCACCGTCGCGACGGCCGCGCAGGCGCTGCTGCACACCCACCGGCACGGCGCACTCGACGACCTCACCGAGACCCTGGTGGCGAGCCCGCACCGGCGCGCCGACGAACTGCTCGCGACCCTCGCCGAGGACGAGCCGTCGGCCCTGTGCCGGGCGGTCGACCGCTGGGCGCACGACGAGCGCCCCGCCCGCCGGGCCGCGGCCGTGGCCCACGGCCTGCGCACGGCCCCGCACGTCCGCTCGGCGGCCGACCGCGAACTGCTGCGCTACGCCGCCCTCACCCTGCTGGCCCGCCCCGCCGACCGCGCCCTGCACGGCGGCGCCCTCGCCCTGCTGGTCCGCGACCCGCAGACCCGCGACCGGCACCTCCACGCCGCCCTGCGGCACTTCGCGGACGGCGACCCGCAGTTCCCGCCGAGCGCCCTCGCCCCCGCCCTGACCACCCACCCCGAGCCGGTCCTGGAGGCCTTCCGCGCCCGCCTGTGCGGCCCGCACCCGGAGGAGGCGCTGCACACCCTCGCCGACGTCACCACCCCGGCCCTGGCCCGCCGCGTCGCGCCCCTGCTCCAGGAGGCGGCACGGCTGCGCCCGCAGACCGCCGGCCTCCTCGCCGCCCACCTCGACCGCAGCCTCGCCCAGGGCCCCACCGCCCGCCCCGTCCTGCTGCCCCTGGTCACCGGCCTGCTCGACGGCGCCCCCGAGCAGCTCCGCGCCGCCCTCGCCACCGTCCTCGCCGCCGACGGCACCCCCGCCTCCCGCCCGCTGCGCCGGGAGCTGCTGGAACTTCTGCTCGCCCGGGAACAGGCCCCCGCCGTGCTGAACGCTGTGCTGCACGCGGTGGCCGAGCACGACGCAGGGGACGGCCGGGAGGAGGAGGTCCGCGGGCTCGTCCACCGCACCGGCCTGCTCCTTGTCCGCACCCCCGAGGGCGCCACCTGCTTCGACCGCGGCCTGGTCGATCTGGGCCGGCACGTGCCGGGCTTCGCCGCGCGGATGGCCGGCTGGCTGGCCGCCACCCCGGACGAATGGGCCGCCGTCGTGGGCCCCAGCACCCGTCGCATGCTGGAAAACCTGTCGGGTGTCCGCGTACCGGCCTGACCGGCGGCGAGGCGTACGGGCCCGACCGGCACCCGGGTGCGCGGTGGACGTGCGCCCGGTCACAGCCCCGGTACCGATGCGGGTCCGGGGCACCCGGCATGGCACCCTTAGACCTGCGCAAGTCTTAGGCGTCGATTTGGACACGGGTTCGAGGAGCGGTCACAGTGCAGCGCTGGCGTGGCTTGGAGGACATCCCCCAGGACTGGGGGCGCAGCGTCGTCACCATCGGTTCCTACGACGGCGTCCACCGCGGCCACCAGCTGATCATCAGGCACGCCGTCGACCGCGCCCGCGAGCTGGGCGTCCCGGCCGTCGTCGTCACCTTCGACCCGCATCCCAGCGAGGTCGTCCGCCCCGGCAGCCACCCGCCGCTGCTGGCCCCGCACCACCGCCGTGCCGAGCTGATGGCGGACCTGGGCGTGGACGCGGTCCTCATCCTCCCCTTCACCACCGAGTTCTCCAAGCTCTCGCCCGCCGAGTTCGTGGTGAAGGTCCTCGTGGACAAGCTGCACGCGAAGGCGGTCGTGGAGGGCCCGAACTTCCGGTTCGGCCACAAGGCGGCCGGCAACGTGGAGTTCCTCGCCGAGCAGGGCAAGATCTACGACTTCGAGGTCGAGGTCGTCGACCTGTACGTCACCGGCGAGGCGGGCGGCGGACAGCCGTTCTCCTCGACCCTGACCCGCCGCCTGGTCGCCGAGGGCGACGTCGAGGGCGCCCGTGAGATCCTGGGCCGCCCGCACCGCGTGGAGGGCGTGGTCGTGCGCGGCGCCCAGCGCGGCCGCGACATGGGCTTCCCGACGGCCAACGTCGAGACCCTCCCGCACACCGCCATCCCCGCCGACGGCGTGTACGCCGGCTATCTGCACGTCGAGGGCGAGGCCATGCCGGCCGCGATCTCCGTCGGCACGAACCCGCAGTTCGACGGCACCGAGCGCACGGTGGAGGCGTACGCCATCGACCGCGTCGGCCTCGACCTGTACGGCCTGCACGTCGCCGTCGACTTCCTCGCCTACGTGCGCGGCCAGGCGAAGTTCGACACGCTGGAGGCCCTGCTGGAGCAGATCGCCGCGGATGTGAAGCGGTGCCGCGAGATCGTGGCGGCGGAGGGGTAGGCCTTTCGGCGGTGCCACGCATTGCACGAATTGACAGGGCGGCCGGTGCGCTGAGCACCGGCCGCCCTTCGCTTGCCTACTGCTGCGGATAGCCGGGCTGCTGCTGCCCCTGCGGCGGCTGGGGGTAGCCGTACGGCTGACCAGGCTGCTGCGGCGGCTGGCCCTGCTGCGGCGGGTACGGCTGCTGGCCGGGCGCCGCCTGCGGATAGGGCTGCTGGCCCGGTGCCTGCGGGTACGGCGGCTGTCCCTGCTGGGGCGGATAGGGCTGCGGCGGCCCGGTGTACAGCTCCTGGCCGGGGGCCTGCGGATAGGGCTGGCCCGGCATCGGCTGGCCCGGCATCGGCGGGGCGGCCACCGGCGGCGGGTTGCCGTCGCTGGTCCACAGCCCGTGCGCCTGCTGGTGCCGTACGAAGTCCTCGGCGACCATCGCGGCGAGGTTGAAGTACGCCTCGCGCGTCCGCGGCCGCATCATGTCGAGGTCGACCTCGGCACCGGCGGCCAGATGTTCGTCGAAGGGCACGACCACGACCCCGCGGGTCCGCGTCTCGAAGTGGGACACGATGTCCTCGACCTTGATCATCTTGCCGGTCTCGCGGACCCCGGAGATCACGGTGAGGGACCGGGAGACCAGGTCGGCGTACCCGTGCGCGGACAGCCAGTCCAGCGTCGTACTGGCGCTGCTCGCGCCGTCCACGGACGGTGTGGAGATGATGATGAGCTGGTCGGCGAGGTCGAGCACCCCGCGCATGGCGCTGTACAGCAGACCGGTGCCCGAGTCGGTCAGGATGACCGGGTACTGCCGGCCGAGCACGTCGATCGCGCGCCGGTAGTCCTCGTCGTTGAACGTGGTCGAGACGGCCGGGTCCACGTCGTTGGCGATGATCTCCAGACCGGAGGGCGCCTGCGAGGTGAACCGCCGGATGTCCATGTAGGAGTTCAGGTACGGGATCGCCTGCACGAGGTCGCGGATGGTGGCCCCCGTCTCCCGGCGCACCCGCCGCCCGAGGGTGCCGGCGTCCGGGTTGGCGTCGATGGCGAGGATCTTGTCCTGCCGCTCGGTGGCGAGGGTGGAACCGAGTGCGGTGGTCGTGGTCGTCTTGCCGACGCCGCCCTTGAGGCTGATGACCGCGATCCGGTAGCAGGACAGCACCGGGGTGCGGATCAGCTCCAGCTTGCGCTGCCGCTCGGCCTCCTCCTTCTTGCCACCGAGCTTGAACCGGCTGCTCGCCGCCGCGGGCCGTCCGCTCTTGGCCTTCTGCTTCCTGTTGTTCAGCAGCCGGTCCGAGGACAGCTCCACGGCGGCCGTGTAACCGAGCGGCGCGGCGCCGGGGTTGGTCGGCTGCCGCTGGTCGTGCTGGACGGCCTGCGGCCATGCCCCGCCGACCCGCGGGTCCACCGGCGCCTGGGGGGCCTGCGGCGCCTGCGGGACCTGCGGGGCCTGGCCGGCTGCCGGGGCGCCGTCCGGTGCCTGCGGCGGCTGGGGGAAGCCGTAACCGCCGGGCTGGGGCTGGGGCTGGGGCTGCGGGGTGGGGGTGCTGGGCTGGGGGGCGGGGTGCGGCGGGAATCCGTAACCACCCGGCTGGGGCTGGGGCTGGGCGTTGGGGGTGCCGGGATGGGGGAAGCCGTAACCACCGGCCGCGTTGGGGCCGTTGGGGCTGGGCTGGGGCGCGGGGGGCGGGGGGAAGCCGTAGCCACCCGCCGCGGCGGGCCCCGTCGGGCTCGGCTGCGGTCCCGGGCCCGCCGTCGGCTGACCGGCAGCGTTCGGCTGACCGGGATGGCCGGCCTGGCCGGGGTGACCGGACTGCGGTGCCGTGGGCACGCCGGGCTGGTTCGGCTGGTGTGCCGGGTTCGGCCGGCTCCAGGCGGCGGGCGCGGGCTGCGGCGCTTGCGGCTGGAAGGGCGGCTGCTGGCCGGGGCCGTCACCGGGGCCCTGCGCGGCCGACGGCTGCGGCTGGCCGGGCATCGGGCCGGGCTGCTGCTGCGCGGGCCACTGGGCCGCCGGAGCGGGCGCCGCGGGCTGGTAGGAGGGCGGCAGCGGAGGCACCCCGCTCTGCGGCGCGGGCGGAGGCGCCCAGCCGGGCCGGGCGTCCTGGACGGGAGCGGGGGGCACGGTGTCCTGGGGCGCGCCGGCCTGTGCGGTGCCGTCCGGCCGGGCGCCGTCCTCCGCGCCCTGCGCGTCCTGCGCGGCCGCGTCCGTGGTCCCCGTGCCGTCGGACTCGGCGTCGTCGGACTCGGTGGCGTCGGACTTGGCGTGCTCGGACTCGGCGTCGTCGGGCTGGGCGTCGTCGGCGGATCCCTCCCGGGCGCCGTCCGTCTCACCGGTCCCGGCACCGGCGTCGCCCTCGGGCGTGTCGCCGACCTGGGCCCTGCTCGCGCCCTCGCCCTCGCCGCTGTCCTCCTGCGCGTCGGACGCGGAGACAACCGCGTCCTGCCCGGAACCGGCGTCGGCCCCGGAACCGGCCTCCCCGGAGGTCACGTCCGCGGACCCCGCGTCCGACTGCTCCTCGGCGCTCTCGGCACCCTCGGCCGAGCCCTCCGGCGCGGACGCCTCGGACGCGTCGCCCTCGGCACCGGCGGAGCCCGTGGCCGTACCCGCCGTACCCGCAGTGGAGCCCTCGTCGTCGGCACCACTCCGGATCGCGGCGGCGCGCTCGGCGATCTCGGCGATCTCGCGCTTCAGGGCCACGGCGGAGAACCGCATGGTGGCCCCGCTCTCCAGGTCCCCGTTGCTCGGCTCCGGCTCGGCGGCGGGCGCCGGAGACTCCGGCTGCGCCTGCTGGGCGGCCTGCGCCTGCTGAGCCGGTTGGGCGGCCTGCGGCTGCTGCGCCTCGAACCCTTCGGGCAGCCGCGGCATCGGTACGGGATTCCCGACGGGCGGCGTGGGCGGCGCGGGCGGCATGGGCGCGGCGTAGGGAGCGCCCTGGGCCGGCGGAGGCAGGGTGTAGGACGTGTCCGGGGCCGGCGCGGGAGGCGGGGGATAGGGAGTGCCCTGGGCCGGCGGTGCAGGCGGGGTGTGGGGGGCGCCCTGGGCCGGCGCGGGAGGCGGGGTGTAGGCGGAGCCCTGGGTCGGCGGTGCAGGCGGGGTGTAGGGGGCGCCGTGCGTCGGCGGGGGCGCCGGAGCCGGCGCAGGCGTACCGGACGAGCCCTGCGCGTTCTGCGTGTACCAGGCGGGCGGCGCGTAGTCGATGGTGAACTCGCCCGTCATCTCGATGGCGGACTCCGCGTCGGTCTGGTCGTCGTCGGGTGTGTCCCAGCCCCCGCGGATCCCGTCCCGATCGCTGTTCACAGTTCCTCCTGGTGTGGTCGAACACCCTCATGCCGTGTCGGGGCGACCAAGTTGTGTCGTTCCGAGTCGTCCGTGGTCGTTCGGGGCAGCCCGATCCGGCGGTTCTCCCCCTGGGGCGCCGACGTCCGGTCCACGGGTTCGTGTCATCGTGCCCCGTCCCAGCCTAATCACCACGAGCCGTACCCCGGCAGGCCCGCCCGCCTCCGAGCACGTGCCCGCCGGTTCACGGGGCGCTCCGAACTGCCGCAACCACCCCGTGGCTTGCCCGGCGAATTGGGCACCAATCAGCAGGCAAGTGACGAACCCGGAATGCACACGCCCCGAACAAAAAGGACATGGCGGGCGGTTCAGTCCATCCGACGTGGTGTGCCCAACAATCCGATCTCGGCGTCCGTGGGTTGGGTCAGCACGTACTGCCGGTCACGATCCGTGCACCACAGGGTGACGCCGTCGGGCAGTCCCGGAAGGGACTCCACCTCGGTGCGCGTCAGCCCCATGGTGCGACCCAGTTCTGCGGCCTCGTCCGGCGAAACCCGCTGGATTCCGGCGAGCCGGGCCTGGCGCAGCAGCCGGGGCGCGACCGGGCTGAGATACGGCAGCAGGGTCAGCACCGACTGCCAGGGCCCGGACACCACGCGTCCGCGCGGGGGCCGCATGCCACAGTCCCGCACCGCCAGCACCGGCGTACCGGCGGAGGCACCCTGCGGCGGCACACGACCGACGTCGTACACGGACAGCCCGTTCTGCCCGCCTCCCATGGCGTGCACCATCTGCATCCAGGCCTGCGGCCGGCCGGTCTCGACCGCGACGCGGGCGCCCGTGGCCGCCGACCGCAGCGCCAGCACCTGCGCGGTCCACAGACCGCCGATCAGCACGACGTCGTACGGGGTCGGCCGGTTGATGCCCAGTACGGCCGGCTGGCCCTCGGCGTCGACCCCCGCCACCACGCCGTCGTCCCCGATGGGCAGCGTGAGCGCGTCCAGGTGCTGCACGGTCAGCGCGTGCCGGCCGTGCCGGGGCCCGATCAGGCCCAGTCCGTGCCGCAGCAGTTCGGCCGCCCGGCGCGGACCGGATGCCGCCGGGGCCTCCGTGTCCGGCAGGGAGGACATCGCCGGGATCGTCGTCACCGCGCACCTCCGAGCGGCAGTGTGGCCAGCATGCCCGGCAGCTGTTCCCGGTCGAGGCGGGCCAGGCCGGCCCCCGCCTGCCGGGCGGCGCTCTCCAGCGCGCGCCGCGCAGCCACGAGTTCCTCGTCGCTGCGCCCGGTCACCCGCAGATGAGCCGACAGCGCCACTTCCTGCCGCTCGCCGTGCGTGAGCGTGAGACTGAACGTGGTCGCGAGGGCCGGTATCGCCGTGACCCGGGCGACGAAGTGGGGGAGCGATTCGCCCCGCCCGCCGCCCAGTTGGGGCCAGCGCCTGACCCAGTACGTCGTGTGCCGGCGGTTGTCGCAGCGCCAGCTGCGCCCGGACTCCTCCGTGCGCCGCTCCCGGGTCTCGCCGCGCCCGGCCTCGGCGGTGACCAGCGGGTTGGCGCAGGCCGAGGTGGCCAGCGCGGCGACCAGCTCCTCTTCGTCGAGCACGCGCGCCCGGAACCCGGCGCCGGTCAGCCGGCTCGCGAGATGGTCCGCGCTCCGCGCGACGCACTTCTGCGCACCGAGCAGACCACCGCCGCGCGCGGCCACCGCCTCCGCGCACAGCTCCGGGTCGAGCTTCAGGGCGATCCAGGTGATGCGCACCGCCGGGGCACCCGTCCGCTCCTGCAGCGGAAGGTAGTTGGAAACGGCGACGGACTGCTGGGGCAGGTGCAGCGCAGGCGCCGGCTGGGTGTGCAGCACGATCTGCGCCGATTCCAGCCGGATCCCGTCCACCTCCAGCGCGTCCCGCACCAGGGCGACCGGCAGCGGCTGCCGGCTCCGCTCGGCCCGCAGCGCCGTCGCGTCGGCCTCCACCTGGAGCACGGCCGTGACGAAGGTGCCGTCCCCGACGACGCCGACGGGGCGCCGGTCCCGTGGGCCGTAGGAGTAGGTGCGCAGGGCGGGCTCGCACTCGAGGGCGGGGACGAGCGCCGGTTCCGTGCCCGGCGGTATCGGGGTGGTGGCGGCACGGCGTTGACGTGCCTTCAATGCCCTTGCGGTGGACAGCCATTCAGGCAACGACCGTCCCCGGCGCCGTATGAACGCGAGCGCGACCAACACCAGTGCGACAACCGCGGCGGGCACCAGGGCCACGGGTCCGATCACCCAGCCGACGACGAGCGCGGCCACCGCGAGTTCCGGCAGTACAAGCCGTTGCAGGCGGAACGAACCGGACTCCAGCGGACGGACAGCCGGACGCGCCGCATCCGGCTGTCCGTGCCGGGACGGCGTCTGCCGCGGTCCCCCCGGTTCCTGGCCGGCCACCGGAGCGCTGGGTGTCCGCTCCTGCCGGCGAGTACGGGCCCGCGTCCCCGAAGCCCTCAACTCATCCCCCCGCTTGTCCTCACAGTTCGCTGGAATTCCGCCCCTGAGCAAGGCGCTTGGGAGTCCAGGCGCCGTACCCGCGCCACGGAGCGGATCAGACACCAGGCATAGTAGGGGGTCGATCCGACAACGGAGAACGGAGACAGTGGTCTCCGGCCGTCATCCGGACGGCACACGGGGAGAATCAGGGCAGATGGCATCTCGGCGGGATCAACTCAACGCCTACACCTTTGCGAAGCAGCGCATGCTCGCGGCGTTCGTCCAGCCTTCCTCGGACGGTTCGGAGGAAGGAGCTCCCAAGCCCTTGCGGGCGATCCTGCCCAGCACCATCGTCGGAGTGGTCGTCATGGCCGCGTTCGGTGCCTGGGGCATGTTCCGGCCGACCGCACCGCAAGGCTGGGACACCCCGGGCGAAAAGGTGATCATCGCCAGCAAGTCCACCACCCGATACGTCGTCCTCACCACGAACGGCAAGACCGAGCTGCACCCCGTACTGAACATGGCGTCCGCGAAACTCCTCCTTGCCGACGGCAAGGGGGAAGTGGTCACCGTCGACGAGTCGATCCTGGACAACGGCAAGATCCCCCACGGCGTCACCATCGGCATCCCCTACGCCCCTGACCGCCTGCCCTCCAGCGAGGAGGCCGGCGCGAAGAAGCGCTGGGCCGTCTGCGAGCGTCCGAGCGCGGGCGGGACAGCCATCCAGAAGGCGGCATTCGTCCTCGCTGCCCGGGACATGAACAAGACCGAGCGGCCCAGCGAGAAGCTCGGTGGCGGCGAGCTCCTGTACGTGGCCGATCCGAACGGGAAGCGCTATGTCGTGGATGCCCACGGCACCGCGTACGAGGTCGACAAGAACGACGAACTGCTGCTGCGTACCTTGGTGGGTGCCGGCCGGCAGCCCGAGCAGGTGTCGCGGGACTGGCTCGAAACCCTTCACACGGGTGATCCGATCGAGTTCCCGAAGATCGAGGGAAGGGTGAGGGCGCCCGCCGGCATCCAGGGCGGGCTGCCGGAGCAGGCGGACCGGGTCGGCATGGTCCTGCGAGCTCCCAACGGCGACCACGAGCAGTACTACGTCGTCGAGCAGGGAAAGGTCCTGCCCGTCTCGGACTTCACCGCGAAACTGCTCCTCAACAGCAAGGATCTGGTCGGTCTCGGCCAGGCCGGTCAGGCCCTCGACGTCAGCGCGGGCGCGTTCGAGCCCGGCACGACCGCCTTCGCGGGTGACCGCACGTGGCCGAGCCTCGCCCCCGAGGTCGTCAACGACGCGGGTCTCTCGGGTGGCAGCCGCAACACCATCTGCAGCGTCCTGCGCGACGTCGACAGGAGCGACGGTACGCGGACCACCCTGAGCACCTGGGCGGGCACGGACTTCCCAGCCACGCTCCCCACCGGGTCGTCGAGTGCGTACGTGACCCCGGGCTCCGGCCAGCTCTACCGCCAGTACCAGGGCACGAACACCAAGGTCGGCGGGCTCTTCCTCGTCACCGACACCGGCCTGCGCTACGCCATGCAGTCCAACGCCGACAGCGACACGGACGGTACCGAGTTCGGCATGACGCCGCAGCAACGCAAGGAGCTGCGGCAGGAGGCCCAGCTCGCCCAGATCCGCCTCGGATACTCCGAGGTGGAGCCCGCACCCGTACCGGCGGCCTGGTCCCTGTTCCTGCCGACGGGACCACGCCTGTCGACCACGGCGGCGAGCCAGCCGCAGGGTTCGTAGGAGGCCCTGGTGTCCTACGTTCCGTCGTCCTGGCCTGTGCTCCGTACCGCGGCGACCACGGTCGCCGCGCTGTGCACCGCCGCTGTCGCTCTCGCACCGCCCGCCGCCGCCGACTCCTTCAGCGACCAGTGCAGCTTCCCGAACAAGAAGTACTCCGGCACCCCCTGGGCCCTCCAGCGCGTCAACCTCGACGAACTGTGGAGTGAGTCCAAGGGCAAGGGGGTGAGGGTGGCCGTGATCGACACGGGTGTCGACACGGCCAACCCGCAGCTCCGCCAGGCGGTTGACGAGTCCCTGGGCACGAACCTCCTGCCCCCCAAGGACAGCAAGGGCAAGCCGGTCGACGGCGCCAAGTCCAAGCCCACAACCGACACGGTGGGTCACGGCACGCGCGTGGCCGGCATCATCGCCGCCCGCCCCATGAAGGGCACGGGCTTCGTCGGCCTCGCCCCCGAGGCCACCATCATCCCGATCAAGCAGAACGACGCCGAGGGTGACGGCACGTCCAAGTCCCTCGCCCAGGCGATCCAGCACGCAGTCCAGGTCAAGGCACAGGTCATCAACATCTCCCAGGACACCACGAACGCCGTGGCACCGGGCGACGACCTGCACAACGCGGTCGACGAGGCCCTGAACCACGGGATCGTCGTGGTCGCCTCGGCGGGCAACGACGGCCTCGACGGCAATGTCAAGCCCACCTACCCCGCGTCCTATCCCGGTGTACTGGCGGTCGCCGCGTCGGATCGCAACAACGAGCGCGCGCCCTTCTCCCAGTCCGGCGACTTCGTGGGCGTTGCCGCCCCGGGTGTCGACATGATCTCGACCGTGCCCAAGGGCGGCCACTGTTCCGACAACGGCACGAGCTTCTCCGCACCGTACGTGGCCGGCGTGGCCGCCCTCATCAAGGCCAAGCACCCGGGCTGGACGGCGCGTGAGGTCGTCGCGCAGATCGAGCAGACCGCGGAACGCTCGGTCGCCGGGCACGACCGCCTGGTCGGCTGGGGGGTCGTCGACCCGGTCCGCGCCCTGACGGAAGACGACCACCCCATCGAGAGGCCCGTGCCGCACGAGGGCCTCATCCGGGCGGAGGCCCCGACCCCGGCCCGGCTGGAACTCGGTGAGACGGCGGACGAACGCAACGCCCGCCTGGCGACGTATGTCTCCGTGGGCGCGGTGGTGCTGGTGGCCGCCCTCGGTGGGGCAGCCGTGGCGATCCGCGATGCGCGCAGGAAGGCGATGACCGGCACGGGCGAGGCCGCAGCCGTGGATGATGCGTGAACGATCCAATGGCAGTAGCAGGGTTGTCACACAAGTCAGTTGGGGGTGTCAGTCCCGGTGACTAGAGTGACTGCATTGCGAAAACGAATGCTCTGGGATGCGCCTGCCTCGGGCAGGGAGAGGAACGGGGAGACGCGAAGTGTTGCCTGACGGGGGCGGGAGCGACCTGAGACGCGGTCTGGAGGCACTGAAGACCTTCAAATCGCGTGTGGACGGCCTTCTCGACACGTTCGAGCGTTCGCCGGGTGATCCGAAGAAGGTGGGGACGCACAAGCTCTCCGTTGCCTCGTTCTGCGGCAGGGGCGAGTTCGCCGAGGCCACTGACCTCCACAGCAATTACCAGACCGTCCACGATCAGATCACGTCGCTCTCCCAGACGCTGAAGCTGCAGATCGAGGCCATGCAGATCGCCGTACACGGCGCGGACATCGGCTACGACAAGCTGGAGGACGATCTCCGGCGTCGCTTCCACGAGATCCGGACCCAGGTCAACAAACAGATCGACGAGCAGGACGCCGAGTCGCAGAAGAGCACCCAGCAGAAGCGCACCGACCAGAACCAGTCCAAGACGGGGTACTGATGGGCGACCACCGCAACCAGCCGGACCGCTACCAACTGGAACGCGAGCTGGCGCAGGAGGAGATCCACGACGCGGACGCACCGTGTGTCGCCCACCACGGGCGTACCAATTTCGAGAAGCACCAGCTGAACGAAATGAAGGACATGGTGGACCTTGCGAATCCAGAGCACCTGGAGGATGCCGGCAAGGGCCTCTGGGACGCCCGGGACGCGATCCTCGCCGCCGCCGACGAACTGTTCGCACACATAAATCGAATCGACTGGCACGGTGAGGCGGCCACCGCGTTCCACAAATGGGCCTCCGGCTTTATCACCAGCGTCTACACCTTCGCGGACCACGTGGAGAACGTGGGCGCGCACATCACCGCGGCCAGCACCGGACTCGCCTCCGTACGCAAGTCCATGCCGCCCCGCGACACACGGTTCCCTCCCATGAGCGTCCACGACTTCCCGTTGGTTGCCCAGGTCCCCGGGAACAAGGACTACCAGGCGGCGCTCACCGTCGAGAAGCACCGCCAAGAGGCGATCAACCAGATGAACCGGTTGGCGTCGTACTACACAGTGACCGGGGAGGCGTTGCGGCCGGAGTGGGTGCCTACGTTCGGGAAGATGCCGGATATGGGGGTGCCGCGGGCGCGCACCGAGTGGCGGGACGGGGGTAGTGGGGAGCAGACGTCTTCCCCTGGAACGCCCGGGGCCGGAGGCGGAGAACCTGTGCGGCCTCATTCCCTCGCAGCTCCGGCCGGCCCCGATGCGGGACAGACTCCCGAACCGGTGAAGAAGCTGCATGACGTTGTCACAGCGCCGGATAGGCATGTGCACACCGATTCGCCCCAGCACGTGGGGACCAATATCGACAGCGTAAAGACACTCCCGCCGGACACAGTGAAGTCGACAGCCCCTGTCACTGCGCCGACAGCGCCTGCCCCTGGTGGAGGCGGCGGACCGGTTCCGCCTGTTCCCGTCGGCCCCGTGGCCCAGACCGTGCGGCTGCCCGTCGGGCCGGGCGGAACGAGCGGCCCACGCGGCCCGATACGGACGACATCGCGTCTGGCTCCTCCTGCCGGCGGATCGTCCCGAGTCGGCGGTGGCACAGGACGTGGCCCTGCCGGTCCCGTGGGACGGACTGCGGTGCCCGGCGAGGTGGAACCGCGCGGGCCGGTGTCGCCGGCCGGTAGGGCTCCGGTGGGCAAAGCACCCGTGGGCAGAGCGCCCCTGGGTGAGGCACCCGTCGGCAGAGCTCCGGTCGGCAAGGCCCCGGTCGCCCGCAATGTCATCGGTGGAACCTCGAGGCCAGTAGGCGTGCCTGCCGAGGGCATCGGCGGTACGGGCCCGACCGGCGCAGCACGTACCAGTGGCGTCGTAGGCGGGAAACAGTCCACACCGCCCGCGCAGTCCGTGAACGGCTCGACCGTGCCGCGCGGCACAGTGATCGGCGGTGAGCCCGCGTCGCGGACTCCGCGAACCGGTGAGCGACCCGGGCAGCGCGGAGTGATCGGCGCGCCCCGGCAGACAGGCGGCGCCGGACAGACGCCGCGCAGTCCTGTGACGCCCACCGGCCGTGTGGTCGGGACATCCATTGGCAAGGCGCCGACGGCAAGCAAGGATGGTCGCGCCTCCGGGGTACGACGGGGCAGTGCACGGGACGACGACAGGACGAAGTCGCGCCGACAGCAGTCGCCGGAGACCGAGTAACCAGATGAAGCGAGGACGTACGAGAGGCATGTTGTCAGCGAGCAGGAGACGAGTGACCGCCGGATGCGCAGCACTCGGCGCACTGATGGCTCTGTCGGTGGGCCTTGCTCCCGGCGCGGCAGCCGACGACGTCCAGTCGCAGCAGTGGTACCTGTCGGCCATGAAGGCCGACGAGATGTGGAAGGTGAGTACCGGCACGGGCGTCAAGGTGGCCGTTATCGACTCGGGCGTCAATGCCTCTACTCCGTCCCTCAGAGGGCAGGTTCTGGGGGATGAAGTACCGAAATCTGTCGCCTATGGAGCCACGAGGGATTCCGACGGCCACGGCACCACGATGGCTGAAATCATTGCCGGTACGGGTGCCGGAGGAGGGCTGAAAGGTCTTGCCCCCGGCGCCAAAATCGTGCCCTACCGCATCGCCGGTGGTCAGGTGTCGTTGCCTGAGGAGAACAAAGCGCCTTCACTCAGTTCGGTGATCAAGGCCATCGCCGACAGCGACGCGAAAATCATCAACATGTCGTTCGGAAGCGACATCAGCTACGACGACGAAGCCGCGGCGATCAAGTACGCCGCCTCCAAGGGTAAGTTGATGTTCGCTGCGGAAGGTAACGACGCAAAGACGAACAACAACGCCGGATACCCGGTTTCATATCCCTATGTCGTAGGCGTCTCTGCCTCGGACAAGACCGGCAAGGTGGGGAAGTTCTCGACCCACGGGCGCTACGTCGATCTCGCGGCTCCCGGTGTCGACGTGCCCGCGTGGTGTGACTCGACCTTCCGTTCATACTGCGCTCACGCGAATGGAACCAGTACCGCCACCGCCGTAGCCTCCGCCTCCGCCGCCCTCGTCTGGTCCGCCCACCCCAACTGGACCGCTGACCAGGTGCTCCGTTCCCTGATCGACACCGCTGGCCGCGACTGGCCCAGGGACACGCCCAGCAACTATCTCGGCTACGGCCTCATCCGCCCCCGCAAGGTGCTGGAGAACCCCCGCTACAACCCAGGCCCGGCGAACGTCGATCCGCTTGCCAAGGAGAACTCGGTCGGCAACGGCGGGGCTACGCCCTCCACCTCCACGCCGCCCGCCAATTCCTCCTCGGGCGGGCAGACTTCGGCGACCGGAGCAACCTCGAAGTCCTCCGACCGCAGCCTGCCCTGGGTGGCCGTCGGAGCGGTTGCCGCGCTCGTGGTGATCGGCGGCGCAGCCTTCGCTGTCGTCCGGTCACGACGACGCGCCTGACAGCTCACAGGAGAGGCATCACCACTCGGTGACGCCCAGTCAAGACGAAGTACAGCTCACACGAAGGGGAGTGCCGAAATGGCTGATGGCCGCAAGTTTCATGACGATCACGCACACAAACTCCAGACGAACGTCATCGACCGGTACGAGTCCGTCAAGAAGCAGCTCGGCAAGCTCCAGGGCACGATCGACATGATCGAGGTCACCTGGACGGGTCACGGTGCCAACGCGTTCAAGCAGAAGCAGCACGAGATCAACCAGCACATGGCCGCCATCGGGCGCATGCTCGAGGACTTCCTCGAGGGTGTCCGCCTCAACAAGGCCGACAAGACGCAGCTCGAGGACGAGCTCCACTCGACGATCTCCAAGATCGAGGTGGACGCCGGTGCGGCCACCTCGGCGCTGAACCTGTACTGACGGGCCCCAAGGGAAGAGGAAGACATGACCGGCACACCGCACTACCAGGATCTGTCCGTCAAGTACGGTGCCCTGGACGCGCTCACCACCGAACTCGGCGACGTGGCCAAGCAGCTCGAGAGCGACCTCGCCGCTCTGAAGAAGGCCGTCCTCGACGTGGCCGAAGGCTGGAGCGGTGAGGCGTACGACGCCTTCCAGCGTAAGTCGAGGAAGTGGGACGAGCACGCCACCGGCATCCACCAGGCACTGCTCTCCATCACGCACAGCGTCCACGCCGGCGGCGGCGACTACCGCGGCGGTGACCTGAAGGGCGCCAGCTACTTCGAGTAAGACAGATCAACACGGGTATGAGCTGGGCACGCGCGGGAGGTGCCCAGCTCATACCCGTTTGAGTCCGCTGGCTACTGTGGTCGGGCTCGATCATCCATGCGGCACTACGCTGACTTGACAGACCTGGCCAGTCTGGAGCTGGTCTCGGGACGGTAGTCTGCCCCGCGCGTGCTGAGGGTGATGGTGTTCGATCACGCCCTGGACCGCGCGCCTGAACTGGCTCACACCGGCGACCTGCTCACCGAACAGGGTGGTGGGCTCCACTTGGTGGCGGCCTTGTCGTGGCACTGGGGCTGGTACCGGACGAGCTTCGACGAGAAGCAGGTGTGGTGCACCTTCGCAATCGGGCCTTCGATCCGCGTTGGGCGCGGATGATGGCGCTGAGGGCTGCGCACGGCTGAGTCGTCCGTCGGGAGCACTCGCCGAGATGGGCAGGGATGAAGACGGCCTCGGCCACCGAGGCGGTACGGGTGAGCGTGATGGTGGCACACCGTCCGGGCGACGGGACCTCTCGGAGCACGAAGACCTTGGTGACCTCGTGTTCTAGCGGAGGTTCCCGTTGTCGTGCCGGGCCAACAGCCCAACTCCCTCGGCGGGTTGACGCTCCTATCGAGTACCAGCCTTGATCAACTTGCGCTATGCGGCATCGATTCCTTGCCCTTCATCGCTTGTTCTCGTAGCGGGGTAGTTTCTCAGGGAATCCGCGGAAGCCCTCGCATTCGGCCAGTTTGTAGGCATGCTTCGTGAGTTGATAGGCGAAGTCGGTCAGGTCTTGGCGTAGCTCCGCACCGGTGGCCCTACTCTTACCGGTTACATCGGCATCCGCTATCAAGGCGTAGGCGTGTGAAGCATTGCTTTCTTCCAGGTCCGTCGGTGCACAAGGGATGTAGACGGAGGCGGAGCCCCTGCCGTCATCCATCTGCGCCAGTGCTTCGACGCCGTCCTTCGAGGCCCTTACGATACGGCTCGCCGCAAGGCTCCCGTAGGAGTCAACCCATGCAGCTTTGGAGGATTCTCGAAGATCCACCTGCCCCGACAAAATCGAGTCACCGCTGGTGGAAACGCGGCAAGCGAAAGAAGACCTACGTCCTGTACCACCTTGATCTGCCCACTCATCTGCTGTTCGCGCACGTGGCAGAGTTCGGACCACAATGTCCCGCTGTACGGCACCGTCGCACACCTTGTCCGGGAGCAGGTACAGGCCTTTTATGAAATACAGGAAGAGGGTCCCGATCACGAGTCCAATGATCGCCAGGCCGATGAAGAAATTTCTTGCGGTATGTCTTTCCAGAATTCCGTCACCCGTATTGCTCCTTGGAGCGATTCAAGAAGTAATCGCTGTCTTGCCAGCCATCATTAACGGCCTGTCGTACCCTGTCCTTTATTTCGTCCTCTGGCAGGGCTACGTGGTGCCGGGCCAGGGCGTCTTCCACCGACCACTGCGTTTGTTGACACCGGCCCAGTCCGCTTTGTTCCCAGTCGGCGATTGCTCACCGAGCTTCGAGAAATTACCGAAGCGGAGTGCGTCGAGATCCATCGGTGTCAGTTGCGGTGTCGTCGGCGGCGTGCTGGTTCTTCGTGAAGCGCAGGTGGTTGGAGATGTGCGCGCAGGCATCCAGCAGGGTCTGAACCTGGTCCACCCAGTGCTCGGCGACATGATCGAGCGCCGCGCCAAGTGCGAAGCCCTCGCTCTCGAGCCCGCCTGCGGCCTTCATGGAAGAAACGCGTGCATGGTCGCTGTACCGTCCGAAGTTCTCGAACAGTTGGTGTGCTGCTTACCCACCGCGGCGAGATCCGTCTGGCTGATTGAGATCCCCCCAGGCGCCTTTGCCACCGCCACCGCCTCCGTCGGGCACCAGATGGTTGAGCTGCATGTGTGCTGACTGCTTCTTCAGGGCCTCGGCCTTCAGCTGTTGCCACTCGTCCCACGCCACGCGCGGACCCCTTCCCCGATTGGTCGTACACCGCGTCTGCCGTTCGACGGAGTCCCCGACCCTCCCAGGGTCCGTCCGGACGTGAGCGCCCCGTCAGCCGCCACGGACGTGAGCGCATGCTCCCCGCTCAGTACTCGACCCGTACCAACCCCGTCTGCACCAGCATCTTCCCCCGCCTCCGCGAGACGAAGACGCCCCGTCCCGCCGGCATCGGCCGCGGCCGCACCCCGCCGAGCAGGTCGCCCTCGCTCGGGTCGCCGGCGAGTACCACGCCTTGCGCGCCGAGCTCCGTCATCCGCTGCATGAACGACTCGAAAGAGGCCCGCCCCGCCCCGGCCGTCGACCGCGCAATGATGAACCGCACGCCGACATCACGGGCGAACGGCAGCAACTCGGCGAGACCGCCCAACGGGTTACCGCTGGACGTGGACACCAGGTCGTAGTCGTCCACGACCACGTACACCGTCGGGCCACGCCACCAGCTCCGCTCCCGCAGCTGCTGGGCCGTGACATCGACGGTGGGGGTGCGCCGCTTCATCAGGTCCGCGAGGGCCACCATGTGGTGGTCCATGGCGTTGGACATGGGGATGTACTCGGCCAGATGCGAGGCAGGGGTCACGTCCAGCAGGGAACGCCGGTTGTCGACCACGAAGAACTTCGCCTCGTCGCCCGAGTAGCGCTGCGTCAACTGTGTGACGAGCAGCCGCAGCAGGTTCGACTTGCCCGACTCGCTTTCGCCGAAGACCAGGAAGAACGGGTCCTGTTCGAAGTCGACGAAGACAGGTTCGAGATTGTCCTCGTCGAGCGCGAACGCGACGCCGTGCTGAGGCAGTCGGTCGCCCGCAGGCAACTGTTCCGCGGGAAGCTCACGGGGAAGAAGCCGCACCTGCGGTGCACCTGGCGCCTGCCAGTGCCGGGAGGCCTCGGCCGCCAGGGCCGTCGTCGCCTCGGCCAGGTCCGTGTCGGACGTCAGGCCGTCTATTCTCGGCACCGCCGCCATGAAGTGCAGCTTCTGCGGTGACACACCGCGCCCCGGCACCCCTGCCGGAACGTTCGCCGCCACCTTGCGGTCGATCTCGGAGTCCATGGTGTCGCCGAGCCGCAGTTCGAGGCGGTTCATCAGATGGTCCTTGAGGTTCGCCCGGACCTCCATCGAGCGCGATGCCGTGAGGATCAGGTGGATGCCGTAGCCGAGGCCGCGTGACGCGATCTCGAGGACGGCCGGTTCCAGGCTCTCGTAGTCCGAACGGAAGTTGCCCCAGCCGTCGATCACCAGGAACACGTCGCCCCACGGCTGCTCGGTGACCGAGATGTCGCCGCGTGCCCGCCGGGCGCGGAAGTCCGCGATCGAGGCGATGCCCGACGACCGGAAGTACTCCTCGCGGCGCCGCAGTACCCCGTACACCTCCGACACCGTACGCCGAACCCGCTCCGGGTCCAGCCGGGAGGCGACACCGCCGACGTGGGGCAGGCCGGCCACCGCCGCCATGCCGCCGCCACCGAAGTCCAGGCCGTAGAACTGCACCTCGTACGGCGTGTGCGTCAGCGCGAAGGAGCAGATCAGCGACCTCAGCAGGGTCGACTTGCCGGACTGCGGGCCGCCGAGGATCTGCAGATGGCCCGCGGCCCCTGAGAAGTCGAGCCACAGTGGTTCACGGCGCTGTTCGTACGGCTTGTCGACCAGGCCCGCAGGGATGACGAGGCGTCCGGCACCCTCGTAACCGGGCTGCGTGAGCCCCCGGTCCGGTACGGCCGTGAGCTTGGGCAGCAGCCCGTCCAGCGAAGGAGGGCTGTCCAGCGGCGGCAGCCACACCCGGTGCGCGGCCGGCCCCTGAGCCTCCAGCCGGCGCACGATCACGTCGAGCACCGTGTCCGCCAGGGCGTCGTCGACCTGTGACACCGACTCCGTCCGCTGCTGCGGGACCGGCGCGTACTGCAGGGGCACCTCGGCGGCCGTGAACAGCACCGGTCGGCGGTCGGCGGGCAGCGGCCCCCCGTCCGCTGTGGTGTGCCTGTTCCCGGAGCGGTACACGCCGGAGACGTACGCCGCCTTGAAACGCACCATCTCGTCCGTGCCGAACTTCAGGAAGCCGGAACCGGGGACGTTCGGGAGCTCGTAGGCGTCCGGGACGCCGAGCGCGGCACGGGACTCCGCCGCCGAGAAGGTCCGCAGGCCGATGCGGTACGACAGATAGGTCTCCAGGCCGCGCAGGCGGCCCTCCTCCAGGCGCTGCGAGGCCAGCAGCAGGTGTACGCCCAGCGAACGGCCGATGCGGCCGATCTGCACGAACATCTCGATGAAGTCCGGCTTCGCCGTCAGCAGTTCGCTGAACTCGTCGATCACCAGGACCAGGGACGGGATCGGCTGGAGCGGGGCGCCAGCGGCGCGCGCCTTCTCGTAGTCGTGGATGTTGGCGTAGTTACCCGCGTCGCGCAGCAGCTCCTGGCGGCGGTTCAGCTCACCGCGGATCGAGTCGCCCATGCGGTCGACCAGGGTGAGATCGTCGGCCAGGTTGGTGATGACCGCTGCCACGTGCGGCAGCTGCGCCATCCCGGCGAACGTCGCACCGCCCTTGAAGTCGGCGAGGACGAAGTTCAGCGTCTCGGAGGAATGGGTCACTGCCAGCCCGAGCACCAGCGTGCGCAGCAGTTCCGACTTGCCGGAGCCGGTGGCGCCCACGCACAGACCGTGCGGGCCCATGCCCTCCTGCGCGGCCTCCTTGAGGTCCAGCATCACGGGACGGCCGTCCACACCGACACCGATCGGCACCCGCAGCCGCTCGGCCAGCCCGCGCGGCCGCCAGGTGCGCTGGGGGTCGACGGACGCCGCGTCCCCGAGGCTCAGCAGGTCGGTGAACTCCAGGTTGGCCAGCAGGGGTTCGTCGTCATCACCGCCGGAGGCGAGGCGCAGCGGGGCCAGTTGCCGGGCGAGGGCTTCGGCGGACTCGTAGGACAGGACGTCCGGCGTGCCCTCGTAGACCTCACCACCCGCCGACTCCAGGCGCAGGGTGGTGGGCCGCACCAGGACCGCCAGGTCGCCACGGGGAGTGGTGAGTTCGCCGGGTACGACCTCGACGACCGTGACGCCCTGCAGCCCTTCGAGGTTGGCCAGGACCGAGTCCGGCGGCAGGGTGACACCGTCGAGCACGACGACGATGTGGGGCTCCTCCAGAAGCGGCGCGGCGCCCGGGTGGAACCGCGGGCGGCCGGAGAGACGCTCGGCCAGCAGGCTTTCCAGATCGTGGGCGTCCGTGCCGATCAGCCGGCGGACACCCGCCCCGTCCACGGCACCGGCCGCCTGAGCGTGCGGCAGCCATTTGAGCCACTCCCACTGCGGGAGCGTGTCGTGTCCGGCCACGACGGCGAGGATCAGGTCGTCCGGTGAGTGCAGCGCCGCCAGCGAGCCGGTCAGGGCACGGACACAGGAACGCACGGATGCGGCGTCACCGCTGACGGTGACGTGGTAGAAGGCGCGCAGCGAAACGGCCATCGGCAGGTCGTTCAGGGTGCCGTGGACGTCGAGGAAACGCTGCACGGCCCCCGCGGTGAGCGGTTCCAGGCGGTCGGCCGGGCCGGTCTCGGGGGCGACGAGCGGCGTGGCCAGTTCCTGTGCGCCCAGTCCGATGCGCACCTGGGCGAAGTCCTCGTCGCCCGGCCGGCGTTCCCACACCCGGCTGCCCTCGGCGACCAGAGCCCACAACTGCTCGGGCGAGGGGTGCAGGTAGTACTGCGCGTCGCGCTGCGCCTTCGCGGTGTCCACCGCCGCACGTCGGGTCTGTGACAGATACCGCATGTAGTCGCGCCGCACGTCCGCGAGTTGACCCTGGGAACCGCGCCGGAAGCGGACCACCATCGCGATGGACATGGCGACCGTGGACGCGATCATCACCATGCCCATGATCTTCATGAACGGCTGTCCGTTCGTGAAGAAGAAGACCACCGAGCCACCCATGCCGAGCGTCGGCAGCAGTTGCATGAGGACGCTCTCATGCTGCCCCCGGGGCAATTCCGGGGGAGGTTGGAGAACGACCTCTTCCGTGGGCACTTCGGACGGCAGCGCCCGAGGCGGGCGCTTCACGACGATGTGACTCACTGCTCCCCGATTCCCTTGCCGCGCCTCAAGATGAGGTCCGCCCCCCGTTGATGGACGGACGCAGGCCGCCGCGTGATCCTACTGACTCCACCAGTGACCAGTGGGCGGTAGGGTGCCGGGTGTTCGCTCGAGCACACGCGAACACACCCCGCGAACCGGGGTATTCCGTGCGAGGCGTCACCGCACGCCACCCCTGACGGAGCCGGGCGGCGACATCCGCGTCACCCCTGGCGGTCCCGTCCGGGGGAGAGTCGCAGAATTCTCACATCACGGGCGCAGAGTCATCACTGAGGGGGAGCACAAGGTGAGCACCACGGCCACGGGGACAGCGCTGCCCGATGCGGGATCGAGATCGGGGCTCGGCTTCTGCCGGGTCACGATCGTCGCACCCGACAGCCGGATCGACGTAGCGCTGCCCGACGACATCCCGGTCGCCGACATCTACCCGGAGATCCTCCGGCTCTCCCGGCAGAACCCCGCCGAGGGCGCTCCGGTCGGCTATCACCTCGTACGCCGGGACGGCACCGTTCTCGACAGCGCACGTTCCTTTGCCGCACAACGGATTCTCGACGGCGAACTGCTCACGCTGCGCCCCTTCTCCGAGTCGTTGCCGCCGGTCGTCTTCGACGACGTCTCCGAGGCGGTCGCCTCGGCGGTGACCCGGCACCGCACTCTGTGGAGCGACGACCTCACACGCGTCGCGGGACTCGCGGGCGCGGGCGTCCTGTCGGCTCTGCTCGCTCTCGTCGCCTGGAACGCCGATCCCCGGCACGACATGCACAGCCTGCCCGGGATACTTGCGGGCGTCGCCGGAGTGCTCCTGGTCGTGTTCGCCGCCGTACGGGGCCGGATCTACGACGACCGGGGCTCGGCGGCAGCCCTGGGTCTCGGCGCTCTTCCCAACGTCGGTGTGGCCGGATCGGGACTCCTTTCTCTCGCCCACGGCCAGGGCATCGGCAAACTGCAGTTCCTGCTCGCCTGCGCGGCGGTCCTGATCGCCGCCGTCGTCCTGACGCTGTGCACACCGGGCGGGGACGCCCCGTTCGTCGCCTTCGTCCTCGCATCCGCGATCGGCTTGATCACCCTGTTCACGGCGATCCTCGTGCACTGGTCACCGAAGGAGATCGCCGCCTTGGGCGCGCCGGTCGCGGTGGCCGGACTGGCCTTCCTGCCGGGAGTGTCCCTGCGCTTCGCCCGGCTGCCGATCGGCTTCGACCCGCCGAACTCCGCCCAGAACAGCGTCTATGGCACGGAGACCGTCGTGCAGCAGCCGGTCGACATGAGGCGGATCGAGGCCCAGGCCCGCCGCGGCCACGAAATCCTGGTCGGGCTCGTCGGCGGCTGTGCGCTCACCGCGCTCGCCTCCTGCGCCGTGCTCGGATTCTCCGACGACGTCTGGGCCCAACTGCTGGCCTGCGCAACGGCCGTGGCGCTGCTCATGCGCGCCCAGCTCTTCCGCTACACCGGGCAGGTCGCCCCGCTCCTGGCGGCCGGACTCGGCTCACTCGTCCTGCTCGGCCTCGGCCTGGCGCTCAACCCACCGCACTCCGTGCTGCGCGAGGCACTCACCGGAGACCGCTCCGGTCTCGACATCCGCGCGATCTGGCTCACCGCGGCGATCGCAGCCGGGGCGGCCCTCGTGGCAGCCCTGGGCCTCATCGTGCCGCGCCGGGGCCTCAGCCCGTTCTGGGGTCGCTTCCTGGAGATCACGGAAGGCTTTGTGCTCCTGACGCTGGTGCCCCTAGCGCTCGCCGTGTTCGACGTGTACGCGACCGCCCGCGCGATGACCAGCAAGTGACCGGGGCCGGCATCGTCGGCCTCCAGGCTCCGTCAGTGGCAGCGAGAAAAAGGATTCGGCACCGTGAGCTTCGGCCCGCCCCCCTCCATATACACCCAGTCCGCGTTGGCCGTGGACCAGTCCCGGGCCAGGCGCCGCAGGCGCATCATCGGCGGCATCGCCGCGGTGGTGGTCGCCATGGTGTGCCTCGGCGCGGGGCTGTTCTGGTACCACTCGGCCGACCGGACGAAGGGGCAGCCTGACACCAGGGCGGTCAAGCAGGCCCCGGACGCCATACGCGAGACCACGGAGAAGGTCCCCGTCTCACCAGAGGGCCAGGTCGTCGTCAAACACAACGAGGGAGGCCTCACCGGCGACCAGCAGCGGATTGCGCCCGCCACCTGGGTCACGGGCAAGATCGTCGCGCGGGCCCTCGCCGACCGCATCGAGGGCTACACGATCGAGCCCCACCCCGACTGGGACGCGAAGGCATGGACCCTCCAACTCGGCGGCCACGTCTGCGCCGTGAGCCGTGACGTGACCGCCGACGGCCGGACCGCCGTGGCCATCGAGCCCGGCCGCACCGACTCCCCCCAGAACGGTGTCTGTGACGAGGTGCTCATGGTCGACCTCGGCACCGGCAAGAAGCTGTGGCAGGAGAAGGTGCCGAAGGCCGCCGCCGCCTCCATCATCGACACCAACATCTCCCTGACCCGGGGCGTCGTGGCCATCGCCTGGGACGAGGGGTCGGTGGCGTACGACATGGGCAGCGGTAAACGGCTGTGGGACACGTTCGCCACGTCCCGGTGCCGCGACTCGGCCTACGTCGGTGGCGGGGCCCTGCTGGCCCTCGTCAAGTGCGGCGAGTCCGGTGACGCCACCTACCGGGTGGAGAAGCTCGAGCCGCGCACCGGCAAGACCCTGTGGCGCTACTCGGTCAGCAACGGTCTGCGGGACATCTACCTGCCCTCGGCCGACCCGCCCGTGATCGCCGTCGAGGCAGGGGACTACCAGGTCACCGACCTGATCACTCTTGATCCGAAGACCGGCGATCGGCGGGCCACCATCTCGATGAACGGCTACGACCCCAAGTGCGGCGGCAACGTCGAGGGCTACTTCGACGCCGTCGACAAGTGCTACGGCATGGTGGTCGGCCGCGACCGCGTCTTCGTCATGAGCAAGGACACCGCAGACCTCACCCGGCAGCCCGAGAACAAGATCACGGCCTTTGACCTCAAGAAGGGCACCGCCGTCGCCACGTTCGAGGGCCGGCTCTTCCAACAGGTCGTCCCCGTCCGCATGAACGGTGATGATCTGATCGTTTTTCGTTCCACCGAAGACGACGTCCAGCCGGCCGCCGTGGTGGACTGGGACCCCCGGACCGACAAGGAGACCCCGTACCTCCTGTTCCACCTCCCGGCGAACGACGAGGGTGAACTCGGCGAGCCGGAGCAGTCGGACATCCTCTATGAACAGGGCCAGGCCTTCTTCGCCCGCCGCGTGCTGACACGCGACGACGTCCACCCGAAGGACCCGGTGTTGTCGGTGCTCGGAGTGGGCAGTGCGGGGCTGAAGCACTGACAGGGAAGAGGGCGCGGCACGCACGCGTGCCGCGCCCCCCATGCTCTGCTCACTGAGCCGCCAGCCCCCCGTTGCGCTCCGTCGGCTCCAGATCGAACTCCCCGTCCCGCGCCCCCAGCACGAACGCCCGCCACTCCGCCTCGGTGTAGCGCAGTACGGTGTCGTGGTCCAGGGAGGAGCGCATCGCCACCGCCCCGCCGGGCAGGTACGCGATCTCGACCCGCTCCTCGTGCTCCTCCGTACCCGGGGCGCAGTGCCACTCGACGCCGGAGATGTCGAGCCCGTACAGCTCGTCCCGCTCCCGCTCCTTGCGTGCCCTGAGTTCCTTGTCGTCAACGTCGGCCATCGCGGCTGTCGTCCTTCCCTGAGTGCCGGCGAGCAGTTCAACTCACCCTACTGGCCCGGATTCCCGCTGATCAGCGGTTCGGACGACGTGGACCCCGCTACCGGCGGCCGCCCGTGCACCAGTACGACCGGGCACATATGACCGAGCCGATACGCCGGATATGACCCAGCACATACGACAGAGAGGTTCCGCCCCGTGACCTACGGCCCCCCACCGTCCGTCTACACCGAGTCCGTGCTGGAGGCAGACCGCGGCCGCAGGCGCCGCAAGCAGCTGCTGCTCGGCGGGACCGCGCTCGCCGTGGTGCTGTCCCGCCTGGCCGTGTGGGCGTGGTCGACGCTGGGCGGCACACCGGCGTCGGACCGGCGTCCCATGAGGGCCCTGCAGGCACCCGACGAGGTCCGCCGGACCGTGGAGACCGCGCCCGTATCCCCGGAGGGCCGGGCCGTGTTCCGGTACACCAAGACGATCCGCCAGGTCGGCGCGACCGTCGACGCGTCCGGCGCCTGGGCCACGGACCGCACGTTCGCCAAGGGCTACGCCAACCACATCCAGGGCATCGCCCTCATCCCGGCCACAAAGGGGCAGGGCACCGGGCGGGAGACCTGGAAGCTGACCTTCCCCGGCCCGCTGTGCGCCGTCACCAGGCACGTCAGCGCCGCCGGCTGGACGGCCATCGCCTTCCCGAGCCGGAAGAGCGACCAGGGCGGGGCCGTGGGCCGGCCCTGCGACCGGCTCGCCCTCATCGACCTCGACACCGGCAGAGAGCTGTGGCAGACCGAGCTGGGCAGCGGAGACCAGCCCGCCACCGGGGTCAACGTGACGCTGACGTACGGCGCGGTCGTCGTGGCCTGGGACCAGGGTGCGGCCGCCTACGACATGACTCACGGCAAGCGCCTGTGGGTCCACACCGAGCCGTCCCGTTGCACGGACAGCGGGTTCGCCGGCGGCAGCGCCCTGCTCGCCCTTGTGCGGTGCGGCGAGGGGGCCGACTCCGAGTTCCGCGTCGAGCGCGTCGACGCCCGTACCGGTCGCACGCGGTGGACCTACCCGGTGGACCGGGGCATCACCGATGCCTACCTGGTCTCCTCCCGGCCGGCCGTGCTCGCCGTCGCCGCGGGCGACGACCTCGTCACCGACCAGATCTCCCTCGACGAGCACGGCAGGACCCGTGCCCGGATCAAGCTGGACCCCGAGCACCAGACCCTCGCCTGCGACCAGGCCTTCAGTGCGGTCGTCGAGAGCTGCCGCACGATCGTGGTGGGTGACAGCCAGGCCTTCCTCGCCACCGACCACGGAATCGACGCATTCGACCTGGCGACCGGCAAGCACACGAAGCGGTTCACCTCGCCCACGGGCGGGCGGATGTACCCGCTGAAGACGAGCGACGGCAAGCTGATCGCCTACCGTGAGGGCGGCGCCTTCTCGCCGTACGCCGTTGTCAGCCTCGACCCGGCCACCGGCAAGGAGACGTTCCTGCTGCTGTTCGGCGCGGAGGCCGAGGACCTCGACGGGATGGACGACCCGGCCGAGGACGACGTCTTCTTCGAGCACGGCCGGCTGTTCTACGCGGCGACGCGGTTGTACGGACCGACCGCCAAGGGCGACACGGGCGGCACCACCAACGTCGCCGCCGGCGTCGAGCCGGCGGCCTCCTGAGGCGCGCCGGAGGCCGCCAAGCGCCGCAGGAGCCCCCGTCCAGGGCCACCGTGCGATCCTGGTACCCTGACTGACGGCCGTTCGTGTACGCACCCCCGGAGCCCTCTGTGAAGGTTCTGGAGGCCGCGCCCAGCGGATCCCGCCTCCCGAGTAACGGAAGCTCCCCCGAGACGTAGACCGGGGGCACTCGGAGGCACTCAACAGACTATGAGGAGTACGCGTGTCGCTCGACGCCGCTACGAAGAAGCAGATCATCGCCGAGTTCGGTACCAAGGAGGGTGACACCGGCTCCCCCGAGGTCCAGGTCGCTCTGCTCTCCCGTCGGATCTCCGACCTGACGGAGCACCTCAAGACCCACAAGCACGACCACCACTCCCGCCGTGGTCTGCTGATCCTCGTCGGTCAGCGCCGCCGCCTTCTCCAGTACCTGGCGAAGAAGGACATCCAGCGCTTCCGTACGCTGGTCGACCGCCTCGGCATCCGCCGTGGTGCGGCGGGCGCCAAGTAGGACGCCGTGAAGGGAGCGGTTCCCGGTAGCAGATCCGGGGGCCGCTCCCTTCGTCGTACTTGCGGAAACGTGCGGAGTGTCACTCACGCTTTGTAGTGTGGTAGCACAACGCAATACGTACGACACAGAACGACGTACAACCAGAACGAGGAGAAGCGCACCTCGCCGCCGCCGGTCCTCGGTAGTGGCCCCCGGGGGGAAGCGAGCCCCGGGTGCTTCGATCGAAGACCGGCCCGCACCAGACGGCGCGCTTCTCCACCGCCGTCCCCCTGCCACACGGGCAGCCAAGGGACGAAAGACGATATGTAACGGAGAAAACGCTAGTGGAGAACGAGACCCACTACGCCGAGGCCGTCATCGACAACGGCGCCTTCGGCACCCGCACCATCCGCTTCGAGACGGGCCGCCTGGCCAAGCAGGCCGCCGGCTCCGCCGTGGCGTACCTGGACGACGACACCATGGTGCTGTCGGCCACCACCGCCTCCAAGAACCCCAAGGACCAGCTCGACTTCTTCCCGCTGACGGTGGACGTCGAGGAGCGGATGTACGCGGCCGGCAAGATCCCCGGCAGCTTCTTCCGCCGTGAGGGCCGTCCCTCCGAGGACGCCATCCTCACCTGCCGCCTCATCGACCGCCCGCTGCGCCCGTCCTTCAAGAAGGGCCTGCGCAACGAGATCCAGGTCGTCGCCACGATCATGGCGCTCAACCCCGACCACCTGTACGACGTCGTGGCCATCAACGCCGCGTCCGCGTCCACGCAGCTGGCCGGTCTGCCCTTCTCCGGCCCGATCGGTGGCGTCCGCGTCGCGCTGATCCGCGGCCAGTGGGTCGCCTTCCCGACGCACACCGAGCTCGAGGACGCCGTCTTCGACATGGTCGTCGCCGGTCGCGTCCTGGAGGACGGCGACGTCGCGATCATGATGGTCGAGGCCGAGGCCACCGACGGCACCATCAAGCTCATCGAGGGCGGTGCCGAGGCGCCGACCGAGGAGGTCGTCGCCGCCGGTCTGGACGCCGCGAAGCCCTTCATCAAGGTGCTGTGCCGCGCCCAGGCGGACCTCGCCGCCAAGGCCGCCAAGCCGACCGCCGAGTTCCCGATCTTCCTGGACTACCAGGACGACGTCTTCGAGGCCCTGACGGCCGCCGTCCGCCCCGAGCTCGCCCAGGCGCTCACCATCGCCGGCAAGCAGGAGCGCGAGGCCGAGCTGGACCGCGTCAAGGGTCTCGCCGCCGAGAAGCTCCTGCCGGAGTTCGAGGGCCGCGAGAAGGAGATCTCCGCCGCGTACCGCTCGCTCACCAAGCAGCTGGTCCGCGAGCGCGTCATCAAGGAGAAGAAGCGCATCGACGGCCGTGGCGTGACGGACATCCGTACGCTCGCCGCCGAGGTCGAGGCCATCCCGCGGGTGCACGGCTCCGCCCTGTTCGAGCGTGGCGAGACCCAGATCCTGGGCGTGACCACCCTGAACATGCTCCGCATGGAGCAGCAGCTGGACACCCTCTCCCCGGTGACCCGCAAGCGCTACATGCACAACTACAACTTCCCGCCGTACTCCACCGGTGAGACCGGCCGCGTCGGCTCCCCGAAGCGCCGCGAGATCGGCCACGGCGCCCTCGCCGAGCGCGCGCTCGTGCCGGTGCTGCCGACCCGCGAGGAGTTCCCGTACGCGATCCGTCAGGTGTCTGAGGCCCTCGGCTCCAACGGCTCGACGTCCATGGGTTCGGTCTGCGCCTCCACCATGTCGCTGCTGAACGCCGGTGTGCCGCTCAAGGCCCCGGTCGCCGGTATCGCCATGGGCCTGATCTCCCAGGAGATCGAGGGCGAGACGCACTACGTCACCCTCACCGACATCCTCGGTGCCGAGGACGCCTTCGGTGACATGGACTTCAAGGTCGCCGGCACGAAGGACTTCGTGACCGCCCTCCAGCTCGACACCAAGCTGGACGGCATCCCGGCCTCCGTCCTGGCCGCGGCCCTCAAGCAGGCCCGCGACGCGCGTCTGCACATCCTCGACGTGATGATGGAGGCCATCGACCGTCCGGACGAGATGTCCCCGCACGCCCCGCGGATCATCACCGTCAAGATCCCGGTCGACAAGATCGGCGAGGTCATCGGCCCCAAGGGCAAGATGATCAACCAGATCCAGGAGGACACGGGCGCCGAGATCACCATCGAGGACGACGGCACGATCTACATCGGTGCCGCCGACGGCCCCTCCGCCGAGGCCGCCCGCGCCACGATCAACGGCATCGCCAACCCGACGATGCCCGAGGTCGGCGAGCGCTACCTCGGTACGGTCGTGAAGACGACCACCTTCGGTGCGTTCGTCTCCCTGCTGCCCGGCAAGGACGGTCTGCTGCACATCTCGCAGATCCGCAAGCTCGCCGGCGGCAAGCGCGTGGAGAACGTCGAGGACGTCCTCGGCGTGGGCCAGAAGGTCCAGGTCGAGATCGCCGAGATCGACTCCCGCGGCAAGCTCTCCCTCGTCCCCGTGATCGAGGGCGAGGAAGGTTCCTCCGACGAGAACAAGGACGACGCCGAGCAGTGACGTCCCGTAGCTCCAAGGTGACGGCCCGCCCCTCTTCGGAGGCGCGGGCCGTCGCCCGTACCCAAACCCTCATCAAGGGCACGGGCGGCATCGGCACGGTCCGCAAGACCACCCTCCCCGGTGGCCTGCGCATCGTCACCGAGACCCTGCCCTCGGTCCGCTCCGCGACCTTCGGCATCTGGGCGCACGTCGGTTCCCGCGACGAGACCCCGGCCCTGAACGGCGCCACGCACTACCTTGAGCACCTGCTCTTCAAGGGCACGCCGACACGCAGCGCGCTGGACATCTCCTCCGCCATCGACGCCGTCGGCGGCGAGATGAACGCGTTCACGGCCAAGGAGTACACGTGCTACTACGCGCGCGTGCTCGACACCGACCTGCCGCTCGCCATCGACGTGGTCTGCGACATGCTGACCGGCTCGCTCATCCTCGAGGAGGACGTCGACGTCGAGCGCGGCGCGATCCTCGAAGAGATCGCCATGACCGAGGACGACCCGGGCGACTGTGTGCACGACCTGTTCGCGCACACCATGTTCGGCAACAACGCCCTCGGCCGCCCCGTCCTCGGCACGGTCGACACGGTCAACGCCCTCACCGCCGACCGCATCCGCCGCTTCTACAGGAAGCACTACGACCCGACCCACCTCGTGGTCGCCTGCGCCGGCAACATCGACCACAACAAGGTCGTACGACAGGTCCGCGCGGCCTTCGAGAAGGCGGGTGCCCTCACGAACCCCGACGCGCTGCCCATCGCCCCGCGCGACGGCAGCCGTACGATCCGCACCTCCGGCAAGGTCGAGCTGCTCGGCCGCAAGACCGAGCAGGCGCACGTCGTCCTCGGCATGCCCGGCATCGCCCGCTCCGACGACCGCCGCTGGGCCATGGGCGTGCTCAACACCGCCCTGGGCGGCGGCATGTCGTCCCGCCTCTTCCAGGAGGTCCGGGAGAAGCGGGGCCTGGCCTACAGCGTCTACTCGTACACCTCGGGCTTCGCCGACTGCGGCCTGTTCGGCGTGTACGCCGGCTGCCGGCCGAGCCAGGTGCACGACGTGCTGAAGATCTGCCGCGACGAACTCGACCACGTCGCAGCCAACGGCCTCACCGACGACGAGATCGCCCGCGCCATCGGCCAGCTCCAGGGCTCCACCGTCCTCGGCCTGGAGGACACCGGCGCGCTGATGAACCGTATCGGCAAGAGCGAGCTGTGCTGGGGCGAGCAGATGTCCGTCGACGACATGCTGGACCGGATCGCGGCGGTCAGCCCGGACGAGGTCCGCTCGGTCGCCCGCGACATCCTGGGACAGCGCCCGTCGCTGTCGGTCATCGGCCCGCTGAAGGACAAGCAGGCCGCGCGGCTGCACGACGCCGTCGCCTAATTCACTCCCGTAAGGAAGCACAAGAGATGAGCAAGCTGCGCGTGGCGGTCCTCGGTGCCGGGGGCCGGATCGGGTCCGAGGCGGTCAAGGCGGTCGAGGCCGCCGAGGACATGGAGCTGGTCGCCGCCCTCGGCCGGGGCGACAAGCTCCAGACCCTGGCGGAGACCGGCGCCCAGGTCGCCGTGGAGCTCACGACCCCGGACTCCGTCATGGACAACCTCGACTTCTGCGTGCACCACGGCATCCACGCGGTCGTCGGTACGACCGGCTGGACCGAGGAACGCCTCGCGCAGCTGACGGGCTGGCTCGCCGAGTCCCCGGCGACCGGCGTGCTCATCGCGCCGAACTTCTCCATCGGCGCCGTACTGACGATGAAGTTCGCGCAGATCGCCGCGCCGTACTTCGAGTCCGTCGAGGTCGTCGAGCTGCACCACCCGAAGAAGGTGGACGCGCCGAGCGGTACGGCCACGCGCACCGCTCAGCTCATCGCAGAGGCCCGCAGGGCCGCCGGTACGGCCCCGGCGCCGGACGCCACGGTGACGGCCCTGGACGGCGCGCGGGGTGCCAGTGTCGACGGGATCCCCGTCCACGCCGTGCGGCTGCGCGGGCTCCTGGCCCACCAGGAGGTGCTGCTCGGCGGCGAGGGCGAGACCCTGACCATCCGCCACGACTCCCTGCACCACAGCAGCTTCATGCCGGGCATCCTGCTCGGCGCCCGCCGCGTGGTGACCACTCCGGGCCTGACCTTCGGCCTGGAGCACTTCCTGGACCTGAGCTGAGACAGACCCTCCGATGCGCGCGAAGATCACCTACCTCGTCACGGCCGCCGTCCTGGTCTTCTACTTCGTCCTGGTCGGCAGCCGCGGCGTCATGCTCATCCAGTCCGGTACGGCCGTCACCGTCACCTTCGGGGTCGCGGTGCTGATCCTGCCGGTCATCGGCCTGTGGTTCCTGTGGAAGAACACCCAGTTCGTCCGCAGGGCCAACGCCCTGGCCGCCGAACTCGACGCCGCGGGCGGCCTGCCGGTGGACGAGCTGAAGCGGCTGCCCAGCGGCCGGATCGACCGCGACTCGGCCGACGAGGTCTTCGCCAGGCGCAAGGCCGAGACCGAGGCGTCCCCCGACGACTGGCGCTGCTGGTTCCGCCTCGCCGTCGCCTACCACGACGCCCGCGACACCCCCCGCGCACGCAAGGCGATGCAGAGGGCCATCGCCCTGCACGACGGCAAGGCGGTCGAGGCCTGAGCAGGTCGGGCGAAGCCGGCCGAGGGCCGGCAGCGCCCCGGAGGGGAGCGGGCCGCATCGATCTGCGGCTACCGCGGTGTGCGGGCGCGACCAGCCACAACGGTGCCGCAGACGATCGACGGCGTGTCACGGCCCTGCCGGCGAAGCGCCCGGGCCCCGACTCTCATCGCCCGGGAATGCTGCCCCCGCCGTCCACGCCGAGCTGTTGCCCGGTGACGAATCCGGCGTCCTCGCTCAGCAGGAAGGCGATCGCCGCGGCCACCTCCTCCGGGCGGCCGAGGCGTCCCGCGGGGACGGAGCGCAGCACCCTGGCCTCGTCCGCACCGCCCACGGGGTGCGAGGCGCGGAAGAGGTCGGTCTCCACCGGACCGGGAGCCACCGCGTTGACCGTCACCCCGTCCGCCGCCAACTCCAGCGCCCAGGTACGCGTCAGGCCCACCAGCGCGCTCTTGGCCGCCGCGTAGCTGCTGCGCCGGCGTGCGCCGTGCACGGAACGGCTCGTCACATTCACGATGCGGCCCCAGCCGCGCTCCCGCATCCCGCCGACGCAGGCCTGGGTGACCTGTACGGCGGCGCGCACGTTCAGGTCGTACACGGCCTGCAGTGCGTCGAGCGTGATCTCGCCCAGCGGTTCCGGCACCGCGATGCCGACGTTGTTGACGACCGCGTCCACGCGCTCCGCACGCGTCATGCTCTCCAGCAACTCGCGCGTGGCGTCCGCATCGGCGAGGTCGCAGGGGTGCAGCAGGCCCGGGAAGCCACCGTCCGGGGCGCTGCGGGCGACTCCCAGCACGCGGTGTCCCAGGCCGGCGAGACGGTGTGCGGTGGCCAGGCCGATCCCCTTGGAGGCTCCGGTGATCAGCACGGTGCGTCCGGACAACAGCGGTCTCCTCTCCTCGCGCGGACACGTCGGCCGATCCTTTCCCCCGCTCCCGCGCGCCACGCCCCGAACGCCGAAGGGGCCGCTGCGCAGTTCGCGCGGACCGGCCCCTTCGGCGGCGCCCAGGGGTTCAGTGGTGGCGGTTCTCCGCAGCCCACGCCTCCACCGTGTCCGCGGCCCGGTCGAACGCGGCCGGGCGGCCCAGGAAGTCCAGCGTGTGTGTCGTCAGCAGGGGAGGCGTGTCCTCGGCCGGCCGGTCCTGGCGGACGAGCGCCAGCGCCTGCCCCTGCACCGTCCGCGGCAGCCCCAGCCAGCGCACCGGCTGCTGCACCGTGCGCACCGAGACCACCCGCGCCCACGGCACCGTACGCGTCACCAGGAAGCCGACGTGGCGCAGCCCGCGCCCGCTCACCCACACGCCCATGCGCAGCAGCCGCAGTGCACCGGCGATGACCACCACGCCTCCGGTCAGGACCGCCCCGCCGGAGGACACCGAGCCGGTCAGGGCGATGGCCACCGCGGCGAACAGCACGAAGGAGGCGAGCAGCAGCACCAGCGCCGCCACAGCCACCCGCCAGGGACCGGGACGGTAGGGCCGCCGCCAGCGCTCCCGGTCGTCGAACGGCAGCGCGCTGTCGGAAGCGGCCTCGAATGTGCGGTCGGCCGTCAGGAAGGACAGGGGCACGGCTGGTCCTCACCTCATGCGTGCGTGGGCTGTGCCCGGTGAGGCTATCCGCCGCGGTTCCCGCCCACCACCCTGGGCGGCCGGAAGGGGTCAGTGACCCTGCGAGGCCTGGGACTGCTGCGTCGGCGTGCTGGACGGCGTGGACATCGCCGGCATGGCGATGATCAGGGCCCCCACCAGCCCGGCGACGAGGGTGAGTCCCAGCAGCCAGTGCCCGGCTATCTGCCCGAAGGACGCCCGCGGCCGGGGCGGGGGAGTGACATTGCTGCGGAACCGGTCAGCCTCGGCCAGGAAGGCGAAGGGTACGGGCTCGCGCCGACGGAACATCGCGGGTACGTCTCCTTTCGTGATCAACGTTTTCGGCTCGAACGAGTGGGCCTTACCGATACAGACGCTCGAGTGACACAAAAGGTGCCCATGTCGGAAAAAATACATGGTGGGATTTTTGAGGCTGGTACCGCCGTGGCTCGGCCGGGTACCGCCGTGGCCCGGGCGGGTGCCCCGTAAGGTGGGCGCGAACCACAGCTGTGATGGGAAGGACCCCTAACCCCGTGACCACCCCCGAGTCGCTCACGTTCCGCAGTGACGTCACCGTCGAGCTGGTGAAGTCCAGTGCTTCGGACGCCGACGTCCTCTTCGCCGCGCGGGTGTCCACCGCCGGCGAGCAGTCCCTGGACGAGCTGAAGAAGGACCCCGAGCGCTCCAAGGGGCTGATCAACTATCTGATGCGCGACCGGCACGGCAGCCCGTTCGAGCACAACTCGATGACGTTCTTCATCAGCGCCCCGATCTTCGTCTTCCGCGAGTTCATGCGGCACCGCGTGGGCTGGTCCTACAACGAGGAGTCCGGCCGCTACCGGGAGCTCGAGCCGGTCTTCTACGTCCCCGGCACCGACCGCAAGCTGGTCCAGGAGGGCCGCCCCGGCAAGTACGTCTTCGTCGAGGGCACCCCGGCCCAGCACGAAGCGGTCGGCGCCACCCTGCGGGAGTCGTACGAGCAGGCCTACGCGGCCTACCAGAAGATGCTCGCCGAGGGCGTCGCCCGCGAGGTCGCCCGCGCGGCCCTCCCCGTCGGCCTCTACTCCTCGATGTACGCCACCTGCAACGCCCGCTCCCTGATGCACTTCCTGGGCCTGCGCACCCAGCACGAGCTGGCAAAGGTGCCGTCCTTCCCGCAGCGGGAGATCGAGATGGTCGGCGAGAAGATGGAGGCGGAGTGGGCGAAGCTCATGCCGCTCACGTACGCCGCCTTCAATGCGAACGGGCGCGTGGCCCCGTAAGACCCTCAAGACCCGTAAGAAAGGCCTACGAAGCCCTGTTCCCCCACCAGGAACGGATGTACGGGTCAGCCTCGCGAAGTGTCCGTATTGCGGCATTTAGAGAAGTTCATCTAGCCTGATCAAACGGACCCGGCACTGCTTGAACCCCCGAGCAGGCAGTGCCGGGCTCCGCATTTGTCCTGACTTTCCGGACCCCCCGAGGGCAGACCGCACAGGGAGCACCGAGTAGCGTGTTACCCATGGCTCCGACCTCGACTCCGCAGACCCCCTTCGGGCGGGTCCTCACCGCCATGGTCACGCCCTTCACGGCGGACGGCGCACTCGACCTCGACGGCGCACAGCGGCTCGCCGCCCACCTGGTGGACGCAGGCAACGACGGCCTGATCATCAACGGCACCACCGGCGAGTCCCCCACCACCAGCGACGCGGAGAAATCGGACCTCGTACGAGCCGTACTGGAGGCCGTCGGCGACCGCGCCCACGTCGTCGCCGGCGTCGGCACCAACGACACCCACCACAGCATCGAGCTGGCCCGCCAGGCCGAGCGCGACGGCGCACACGGCCTGCTGGTCGTCACGCCGTACTACAACAAGCCCCCGCAGGAGGGCCTGTACCGGCACTTCACGGCCATCGCCGACGCCACCGGCCTGCCGGTCATGCTGTACGACATCCCCGGCCGCAGCGGCGTCCCCATCAACACCGAGACCCTCGTCCGGCTCGCCGAGCACCCCCGGATCGTCGCCAACAAGGACGCCAAGGGCGACCTCGGCCGCGCCAGCTGGGCCATCGCCCAGTCCGGCCTCGCCTGGTACTCCGGCGACGACATGCTGAACCTCCCGCTGCTCTCCGTGGGCGCGGTCGGCTTCGTCTCGGTCGTCGGCCACGTCGTCACCCCCGACCTGCGCGCCCTGGTCGACGCATACGTCTCCGGCGACGTCGTCAAGGCCACCGAGATCCACCAGAAGCTGCTCCCGGTCTACACCGGCATGTTCCGCACCCAGGGCGTCATGACCACCAAGGCCGCGCTCGCCCTCCAGGGACTGCCCGCGGGCCCGCTGCGCTCGCCCATGGTCGAGTGCTCACCCGAGGAGATCGCCCAGCTCAAGATCGATCTTGCCGCCGGCGGGGTACAGCTCTGACAACAGACTTGGCACCACACGGGCTTCACAACTGAAGAACAACAGAAGAAGCGGGCCACCGGTGCCCGCACCCCACAACGACAACTGCTTCTGCACGAACGTCTCACGCGCCACGTGCCCGACCGGTACGTGGCGCGTGTGGTGAGGAGAGTCTTTTGAGTCATCCGCATCCCGAACTCGGCCCGCCCCCGCCCCTTCCCGAGGGTGGTCTGCGGGTCACCCCGCTCGGCGGTCTCGGCGAGATCGGCCGGAACATGACGGTCTTCGAGTACGGCGGCCGCCTGCTGATCGTCGACTGCGGAGTGCTCTTCCCCGAGGAGGAGCAGCCCGGAATCGACCTGATCCTGCCGGACTTCTCGTCCATCCGGGACCGCCTCGACGACGTCGAGGGCATCGTCCTCACGCACGGCCACGAGGACCACATCGGCGGTGTCCCGTTCCTGCTCCGCGAGAAGCCGGACATCCCGCTGATCGGCTCCAAGCTGACCCTCGCCCTGATCGAGGCCAAGCTCCAGGAGCACCGGATCCGCCCGTACACCCTCGAGGTGGCCGAGGGGCACCGCGAGCGCATCGGCCCCTTCGACTGCGAGTTCGTCGCCGTCAACCACTCCATCCCGGACGCGCTGGCCGTCGCCATCCGCACTCCCGCCGGCATGGCGGTGCACACCGGCGACTTCAAGATGGACCAGCTCCCGCTGGACAACCGCCTCACGGACCTGCACGCCTTCGCGCGCCTGAGCGAGGAGGGCATCGACCTCCTCCTCACGGACTCCACGAACGCCGAGGTCCCCGGCTTCACGCCGCACGAGCGCGACATCTCCAACGTCCTGCGGCAGGTCTTCGCCGGCGCGCGCAAGCGGATCATCGTGGCGAGCTTCGCCAGCCACGTCCACCGCATCCAGCAGATCCTGGACGCCGCCCACGAGTACGGCCGCAGGGTCGCCTTCGTCGGCCGCTCGATGGTCCGCAACATGGGCATCGCGAGGGACCTGGGGTACTTGAAGGTGCCCCCGGGCCTGGTCGTGGACGTGAAGACGCTGGACGACCTCCCGGACCACGAGGTGGTCCTGGTCTGCACGGGCTCCCAGGGCGAGCCGATGGCGGCGCTGTCGAGGATGGCGAACCGGGACCACCAGATCCGGATCGTCGAGGGCGACACGGTGATCCTGGCGTCCTCCCTGATCCCCGGCAACGAGAACGCGGTCTACCGCGTGATCAACGGCCTGAGCCGCTGGGGCGCCAACGTCGTCCACAAGGGCAACGCCAAGGTGCATGTTTCCGGCCACGCGTCCGCGGGCGAGCTGCTGTACTTCTACAACATCTGCCGCCCGAAGAACCTCATGCCGGTCCACGGCGAGTGGCGACACCTGCGCGCCAACGCCGAGTTGGGCGCGCTGACGGGTGTCCCGCACGACCGGATCGTCATCGCCGAGGACGGCGTCGTGGTCGACCTGGTCGAGGGCAAGGCCAAGATCTCCGGCAAGGTCCAGGCGGGTTACGTGTACGTCGACGGCCTCTCCGTCGGCGATGTCGGTGAGCCGGCCCTCAAGGACCGCAAGATCCTCGGTGACGAGGGCATCATCTCCGTCTTCGTGGTCGTGGACTCGTCCACCGGCAAGATCACCGGCGGACCGCACGTCCAGGCGCGCGGCTCCGGTATCGAGGACTCGGCCTTCGCCGACGTCATCCCGAAGATCACGGAGTCCCTGGAGCGCTCGGCCCAGGACGGCGTGGTGGAGCCGCACCAGCTCCAGCAACTCGTCCGGCGCACCCTCGGCAAGTGGGTCTCGGACACCTATCGCCGCAGGCCGATGATCCTCCCTGTGGTCGTGGAGGTCTGACGGTCCGTCGGAGCTTCACCCGAGCGGGGCGCCTCGATTTGCATCGAGGCGCCCCGCTCCAGTACGTTTACGGCTCCGCCCAACCGGGAACCCCAGCACTTCACGAGCTGGACACGGGTGCCCGGAGCGGGTGGAAAACCGACTCAGAACTTCTGATAAAGTCGGAACCGCCGGAAAGGGAAACGCGAGAGCGGGAACCTGGAAAGCACCGAGGAAATCGGATCGAGAAAAGATCTGATAGAGTCGGAAACACCGAAGGGAAGCGCCCGGAGGAAAGCCCGAGAGGGTGAGTACGAAGGAAGCGACCGTT